>LNZM01000114.1 GCA_002007295.1 Candidatus Epulonipiscioides saccharophilum
GTTGCATATGAATGGCTGGGAAAGCTAATCAGCAGCAGGGAAAGTCATTAACATCCTCGTGAGCTCTCTTCCCAGGACTGACTTTAATGTACAAACTGTTCAATCAACGCATTATGTGGATTCAGATTGCTGTTCTGATCATCCAACGGCTCAGCTACCACAAACTAATGGAAAACATTAGCATGCTAACTGCAGATACTGTCTCATCAGTTTTCAATCCACGACTACAGACTCAACGTTTGGATCGCTGATGGACTGTGAATAATACGTTGGCATACAGGGTGCTTTGCTTTGTTTACTCGACTGGTATCTAAGACATCCAAATGCTAATCAAACACAATTATTCAGGTTTCAGTCAACATATTACAGACTGCTGATGTGACAAAACAGAAATTGGTACTAAATTCAGAAAACAACTCTAATTTTGGTCTATCAATGGGGCTTTATAACCGGCTTTACTGTTTTTTATGTGACATTATCAGGCTCTAGTTCTCTCTCAAACCAATAACAATGTATTTCAAATTGACTTTACACTATTTGTGCTATAAAATCTTTCTTAAAATATATTTTCACATTGTAAACAGGGTGATTTAAAGGTTGTATTCAATGCATCTATGCATTGTTCTAATATATCTGCACACTCCGGGTTGCTAGCCAAATTTTTAATTTCCGAAGCATCATTCTACTTAAAATTATTGCGAGCCGTTCTTGGCAAATCTAGAATGCGCTCTTCATGATTCGGTAGGCTAAACTCTTTTATCAATCCTGGCATTCTCTTTCTGAATTGTTCTAATATATCTGCATACTCCGGATTATTGGCCAAATTTGTGATTTCCGAAGCATCATTAACTAAATCATATAATTCTTCATATGCTACATTCTTGTACTCTGGATCCCATGAATTTAACAAAAATTCTGTATAATCATCTATGGCCCATTTTAAACTTGATTCATCATTCGGATCTTCCGTCCGCTTAAAATATCTAATGTACTTCCAATCCTTAGTTCGGATACCCTCACTTTTTGGATAATTCTGACGATCTAACATTTGCTCTAGCAATATTTCGTCTCGCCATGCTACCTCTTTACCGCTCATTAAATCCTTTAGGCTGTTGCCCTGCATGTGGTCAGGAATATCCAGTCCTACTAAATCTAAAATCGTCGGCGCTAAATCCTCAACCACAACCATCTCCTTAACTCTATAATTCTTAACCTCACTTCTCGGATCAAATATTATCATCGGTATTTTAAGATCTTCTTCGTATAAAAAACATTTCCCGCCTATCCCATGTTCGCCATGATGAATCCCATGATCTGTAGAAAAAACAATAATCGTATTGTCATATATATCTAGCTCTTTTAACTTCTCAATTACATGCCCTATAAACCTATCTACCCCAGTTATCGTTTGCGATATTCTAATTTGTCTTTCTCTTAAACTTTCTGGCGTTTTAACATAATCATAAGAAGGTATATATTTTCCAGAATATAAATCTCTCGGCAACCTCGGTTCTATTATATCTTCATAGGCTATATACGTAGCCGGTGGATTAAATAAAAATGCTTTGTCTCGATACAAGGTTTTATAAATCTCGTCATCAGTTTCTCGCAACTGCATTGTTTCTGTCCCAGCATCATGCGGTAGATTAAATGTAACGCACATGCAAAATGGCTTATTTTTATCTCTATAGATTAACGGATAATGCGCCGATTCTATAAACTCAGCTTGCGGATCCAAAAAGTTTAATGCTCCCTCTTCGAATATTTCGACCTGTGTGTCTAACTTAGCATTCTTATACATAGCTCCAAATAATCGATTTTCTTTTGGATAAAAACAACTATGATTATGATTTCCATACCAATAATCAAACGTACTCTCCATATATCCGCCAGTATAACCATTTTGTCCAACCGGTACATGATTTTTCCCAATCCATGCCGTCTGATATCCTTGCTGTTTCAAAATCATTGGAAATGTCTTGTCCCAGGCCGTAGGCGAAACGCTCGTATAACTGTTGAAATTTATCCCATGGCTCCATTCCCAGCACCCGCTATAATGACAAGCTCGGCTCGGCGTACATATCGGACTCGTGCAAAACGAATTTTCAAAATAAACTCCTTCTCTCGCTAAATAATCTAAATTCGGCGTTTGTATAACTCCATGATTTTCTATATTACTATAATCTTACCTATGATCATCTCCTAAAATATAAATAACATTTGGTAGCATTCCATATATCCTCCTTTATTATTTTGCTCCGCATAACACGCTTTCTCCCTCCGTCAGCTAACGCTGACACCTCCCTCCCGGAGGGAGGCACCACTTCCCCAAAATTTAAAGACTGAGGGGCACGCACTTGGGGGTCACGAAGTGACGGAGGGAGAAAATAAATTGTTTGCAACATGCTCTGGATAATATACTATGTTTAATCTATCCCATTCATCTGTATATACTTTCGCGAATACTTCAAATATCTCTCGAATATTTTCTGCTGTTATCACCTCTTTTGGCGTTCCCTCCAAAATTATTGATCCATTCTTCATAGCATAAATGTAATCACAATACATAGTCGCCATGTTTAAATCATGTATCGCAGACAAAATAGTTATATCTAAACTTTTTACGATATCTAGTAATTGCAATTGATACTTGATGTCCAAATGATTTGTCGGTTCATCTAAGATAAGGCTCGGCGTTTCTTGCGCTAATGCTCTGGCCAATATTATTCTCTGCTGCTCCCCACCGGATAACGTATTAAAACTCCGCCCTTTAAAGCCATACATCCCAACTTTTTTTAGACAATTATCTACTATTTCAAAATCCTTAGAGCTGTCCGCTTCTAATCTTCTCTTATGCGGTGTTCGGCCCATTATCACCACTTCTTCGATCGTAAAATCAAAATTGTAAAAGTTATGCTGCGACACAACCGAAAGCTTCTTAGAAGATTCCTTTACATGGATGCTATTTAATGACTGATTATCGAGGAATACCGTCCCACTACTAGGCTTTAGAACTCGGTAAATACACTTCAATAATGTAGACTTACCACTGCCATTCGGCCCTATTATACCTATAAATTTCTTGTTGTTAGCTCGAATGTTAATATTCTCAATGATTGTTTTACTATCAATTTCTAATCTTAAATTTTGAGTCGATATTTCCATCTACTTATTTCCTCCAAAACCATACGATTTTTTAAACATCAGATATACAAAAAATGGCCCACCTATCATTAAATTAATAATCGTTTTGTTATCAATATCTAGTCTTAAATTTTCGATTTATTTCCTCCAAAACCATATGATTTTTTAGACAAGAATTTGAGTCGTCGATATTTCCATTTACTTATTTCCTCCAAAACCATATGATTTTTTAGACATCAGATATATAAAAAATGGCGCACCTATCATTGAAATTAAAATTCCTATCGGTAGCTCATTTTTAGGTACCAATGTTCTAGAAAGAACATCGGCCCAAATTAATAAGATAGAACCGGCTAGAGCAGAAAGCGGTATCAATTTCTTATGATCTGTCCCTACTAAAAACCTTACGAAGTGCGGTATAATTAGGCCCACAAATCCGATTATTCCTGATGAATAAACTACGAACCCTATCATCAACGACGAAATTAACAAAAATAAATTGCGATATTTATGTAGTTCTACTCCCAAAGTAACGGCCACTTCATCACCTAACAGCATTAAATTTAAAACACGATACTGAGTCCAAAAAAAGATCGTCGAAATTATAACTATCGGCAAAATAATAACTATGCTACTCCACTCCGCTCCGGCTAAACTTCCCATCAACCAATATGTTATCGTCATCATTCCATCTTTGTCCGGCGCTATATAAATAATAAAACTCGAAAACGCACTGCACAACGAACTTAACGCCATCCCAGCCAACAAAAGCTTGATAGAATTGCTTCGACCTCCTACGTTTGATAAAATTAAAACGGCCATAGATACGACGAAAGCTCCGATGCAACCCATCACGCCAAGATAATTTGTGCCGAACATTGTTCCGATTCCTAGCATTATCGCTATCGTGGCCCCTAAAGATGCTCCCGAAGAAACTCCTAAAATGTACGGATCCGCTATCGGATTCTTTACGATGGCCTGCATTACTACGCCCGAAACCGCCAAGCCCATGCCAACAGCGACCGCTAAAATTAACCTAGGTAATCGAATGTAAATTATAATGTCTCGTATCATTCCTTGTGAAATATGCGATTTTATTTCATTGATTAATACATTATAAACTTCTGTTATCGAGATAGAAGTCGAACCGATAGTAACAGCTATCATTATGGACATAAATAATATTATAGTTAATAAAAATATCAAAGCTATATAGCTTTGATTGGATTTGAGCAAAGTTTTCATGAATAAAATCTCCTAATCTGTGATTTTTTAACCTCTCAGTCGCAGAGCCTAATTGGATAGCTCAGGATATATTCCTTCAGCAAAAATTTTGATGCCATCTAATGTACGTACACCACTAGCATACATATCTCCAAGCATAATCGTATGCACCCTATTATTTTTGACTGCATCTAACGAAGCAAAGGCCGGATCTAATAAAATATTATTTAGCGTTATTTTGTTTGCTTCCTCTTCATCTTTGGATTCCCAAAAAGGTAAATAACATAAAAATAGTACATCCGGATTTATATTCAAAATCTCTTCTTTAGAAATATTGCCATGTTCCGGCCTAACTAAATTAGCACCGAGAGATGAAATCATATTGCCACCTAAAGATGAAGCACCATAATTTATAATGGCACCTTCATAAAATTCAATCAGCATAACATTTTGTTCAGGCATTTCAGTCGTGGCCTTCAATACATATTCTATCTCATCCTTCATGGTAGCAACCAACTTTTCGGCTTCTTCATTAACATTGAAAATTTTGCCAATATTTAAAATATCTTGATATTCATTTTCTATTATGTCATTATGACCGCCCAATCGAGTGTTAGAATTTATATATGTATTCACATTTCGTTCGTTCCAAAAATGAATATCCTTTATTTTTTTGTCCGAAAACATAGAACCCCATGAAAGAATAAAATCCGGTGCCAAGCTCACTACTGTTTCTAAATCCGGCTCAAAAACAGATGCATCGTAATTCATTTTTTGAAAACTATCTTGCCACTCTTCTTTAATTGAATTATCTAACCCATAACTAGCTAAAACATGATCTTCCAAACCTAAAGCGGCCATAGTCTCTATAGAATTTTGCAGTATCGCTAAAACCCGTTGTGGCGCTTGTTCAAATGTTAACTCTACTTCATTTCCAGCATAATCATAATTCGTAATTGTAATAGGATAGTATCCATCATCATTGTTTAGAGATGTTTTATCAGAAAGTGTGTTTTCGATTTCTGTCGAATTGGTACTGGAGCAAGCTACTAAGGATGTAATCAATAGGGATGAAAAAAGTGCGATTTTAAAAATTCTACTCATAGTTTCAATCTCCTTTTTACTCTCTCAATCATTTCGTTACAATTCTAAACCTCTCAGTCAGCAAAGCTGACAGCTCTCCTAGAAGGAGCATACATGGGAACTTAAGAAAATTAACTATTATTAAACTCAAATACAGCTATCGAAAAATATTACGAAGTAATCACTCCAGAAGGACCCCTCAGTCAGCTTCGCTGACAGCTCCCCTGGAAGTGGAGCAGGACCACTTCCCCGCAATTTTGTGACAGCTTCAGGTTGCCCACCTCTTAGTTAGCTTCGCCAAAAGATTCTTAAGTGTCCGGCTATTCCTAGAAGGAGAGCCTAAGAGCCTAGTCGGATAGCCCTGGATATATTCCTTCAGCAAAAATTTTTATGCCATCTAATGTACGAGGGCCACTAGTATACATATCTCCTAGCATAATCGTATGTACCCTATTATTTTTTACCGCATCTAACGAAGCCAAGGCTGGATCTAACAAAATATTATTTAACGTCGTTTGTTTCGCTTCTATTTCGTCGTCAAATTCCCAAAGCGGTAAATAACAGATAAATAATACATCCGGATTTACGTCCAAAATATCTTCTTTAGAAATATTTCCATGCTCAGAATTTACTAAATTACCGCCCAACGATAATATCATGTCTCCTCCTAAATCCTCGGCCCCATAATTTACAATGGCACCTTCGTAAAACTCTATCAACATAACATCTTGCTTCGGTAATTCGGCTGTAGCTTCCAATATATATTCGATTTCATCTTTCATTTCCTGCACTAACTTTTCCGCTTTTTCATTAACATTAAAAATTTTGCCAATATTTAAAATATCTTGATACTCCTCTTCCAATATGTCATCATGTCCACCGGATCGAGTGTTAGCATTCATATATGTGTTAACTCCTCGTTCCGCCCAAAAATGAATATCTTTCAACTTCTTATCCGAAAAATTAGACCCCCATGAAAAAATAAAATCCGGTGCTAACCCTAGTACAGTTTCTAAATTCGGCAAAAATACACTCGCATCGTAATTCATTTTCTGAAAATCTTCCTGCCACTCTGGCTTAAGCGCATTGTCTAATCCATAACACGTCAACACATGATCTCCCAATCCTAATGCAGCCATAATTTCCATGGGCGTTTGGTACAAAGCTAAAACTCGTTGCGGTGCTTGTTCAAATGTCAATTCAATCTCGTTCCCTGCATAATCATAATTGGTAATGGTAACCGGATAATATCCATCTCCATTGCTTAGTTCGGTCGTATCGCTATCCGGTTTTTCTATCGCTACGCCCTCCGAACAAGCTCCGAGTGATATAATCAATAATAATGAAAAAAGCGCTGTTTTTAAAATTTTACTCATTAGTTATAATCTCCTTTTTAATTTCTCAGTTTGTCTCGCTACGTTATACCCCATAATCGGGAACTTAATAAGTCACAAAATTGCGGGAAAGCGGTGCCTCCCTCCGGGAGGGAGGTGTCAGCGAAATAGCCTCCCTCTCCGAGGGAGGTGGCACGAAGTGACGGAGGGAGTTGGAGGGAGAAAGCGTGCCTTCTAGTTGTAGTTACTCATCTAAGTTGATTTACCTTGAAGTAATAAAAATTTTTAAGAACCTTTCCATTTTCCTTTCACCGACCCCTCAGTCTGTTTCGCTACGTTGCGCTCCCTAAATTGAGAGCCATTTTTTTCCTATGGATTCTAATTTCTCTAACAATAATTTATTTTCAAGATAAAAATCGCCAAAGTCGTCGACCAAGTTTATAATCCTCTTACAATCCTTTGCACATATAAATGCTTCCTCTAACGTACTCGGCTGAATTTTTCTAAATGCTTTCTCACTAAATACTTTTGTTGCTAATGCTCTAGCCACTATATAATCCGGATCATTCTCAAATAAAATTCCCGTATTAAACGCTTGGCCAGCTTTCTGCAATTCTCTGTATACCCTTATTCCTCGGCCGTTTCCTGCTACTATGAATATATCTGCTTTGCCAGCCGGCTTTGTTAATTCCGAACTGCCGAATATTTCGGAATAACCTTTTAACTCGTATAAATCATTGATTATTTCAGATCTAAATATTTCGGCGCATCGCCCAAAATGTGTTATTCGATCCCCCTTTACACAGGCTACATAATCCGAAATCTTCGGCACTAAATCGATCTCATGTAAACTCATGATTATTGTTATCCGCTTCGTTGCTGCCATGCTCCTTAGTATATCTAGCAATTCTATTTTATATTTTATATCCAAAAACGATGTCGGTTCATCTAATATGATTATCTCTGGTTCTTGCGCTATCGCTCTGGCTAGCATTACCCTTTGTCTCTGACCATCACTAATTTGGTTGAAATCTTTTTGCGCAATATCTATCGCATTTACTTTTTCTAACGACTCCATAATTATTTGCTTATCTTTTGCTGTAAGCTTTCCAAAATTATTAGTATATGGATATCGCCCAGATGCTACAATCTCAAAACAACTCATCAATTCTGGCCTTATTCTATCGGTTAACACTACGGACACTTTCTTGGACATGTCTTTATATGACATTTTTGTAATGTCCGCCGAATCTATGAATACAGTACCAGAAATAATGGCCAAATGTTTCGATATACTTTTTAATATTGTAGACTTGCCAGATCCATTCGGCCCTATTAACGTTAAAATCTCACCACGTTTAACATTTAAATTAATCTCTCTTATTAACGCCTTTTTATCATACCCTACAGTTAAATTTTTTGTGTTAAACATAGTAAATCTCCTAATCTCTTAGTCAGCTTGGATGACAGAAATAAAATACAAACCTGCAATTTTATAATTTATTTGAAATCAATAAAGACTTGTATGCACGCTTTCTCCCCCCCTACCCCCCTCCCGGAGGGGGGTCCCGCTTCCCTGCAATTTTACAACCTTGCTTTCCCGCATTTTACGATCTTACTTTGATGCAATTTCATACCTCTTTACCTGCAATTTTACAAATCTAACTGAGAGGTTAAAGTATATCAGCTAAAAGGGTAATTTTTAGATTGTTAGTGTGATATCTCCCTTGACGAAAAGCCTTTCCTTTTCCCTTTCAGTTGACATTCCCTAACTTATTTTTCGAAGTCATTTGCCAAATTACAATCGGTGCACCGAATATAGAAGTTACCGTGCTAATATTTAATTGCGCCGGTGAAAATAACGTCCGAGCAATTAAGTCACAATATAAACAAAATATCGCCCCACAAAAAAATGTTGCAGGAATTATAATCAACGGCTTACTTGTCTTAAACGTTAACTTACTTATATGTGGCACCGCTATCCCGACAAACGATATCGGCCCAGCTATCGCTGTGACCGTGGACGATAATATGCTAGACAAACTAATTAAAATTATTCGGAATACCCTTATATTCACCCCTAAACTTGCTGCATAATTTTCGCCCAATGCATACGCTCCAATTGGCTTTGCAAAGCATATTGTTATTAATAACGTGCTCAATATTATAACTGTCGATATGCTAACCATTTCCCAGTTTGCTCCAGAAAAATTTCCCATAGCCCAATATGTTAAGTTAGCTATCTCTTCTTCGTTCGCAAAGGTTATGAAAAAATCTGTCACCGCTGAACATATATATCCGATCATTATTCCAATTATTAATAACGTCGACATCGATTTTACCCGCTTTGCAAATATTAGCACAAATCCAGTAGCAATCATTGACCCAACAAAAGCTCCTATTATGCTTAAGGATAAACTTATATTTCCAATTCGATCTATCATGACTAGCATTAAAAAGCCAACCGCCATTTTGGCTCCCGAAGAAATACCTAAGATAAATGGCCCCGCTATCGGATTCCTAAAAAATGTTTGCAACAAAAATCCTGAAACCGATAACCCACCTCCTAATATCCCAGCTAACAACATCCTCGGTAAACGAATCTTTAGGATTATATCCGCTTCTTTAATCTCTCTATAATTCTCCAAAAAAATTATTTTAAATATTTTTACCGGCGAAATTTCTACGCTCCCTATATTAACATTTAAAATTATTGCAACTATCAACAGTATAAATAATATAAAAAAACTAACCAATATTCGCTTCATTTTCTAATTACTCCAGCTTGGATAAATTCAACCTCTCAGTCACTGCGTGACAGTGGCTGTCGTATTAACAATTCCAAATATTAAATTCTGGATGGCATAAAAACAATGAAAACTTGCAAAAATTACAATTTACTTGGAAGTAACAAAAACTTGTATGCACGCTTTCTACCCCCATACATGGGAACTTAAGAAATCTGCTTCGCAGTGTCGCTTCGCTCTTTTACTCTATCCGTCCGCTTCGCGTCCACCTTCCGGGGGACGGAAGGCTTAAGTGCGTGCTACCTTACAATGTTGTGAAGACTGAGAGGTTAGGAGCGATGAACTAAGGGGAGTAGGTTGCCCGCCCATTAGTTAGCTTTGCCAACAGAATCTTAAGTTCCCAGCTATGCCCCTACCCCCCTATAGGCGGGAACTTAAGATTGAAAGTGTGTAGAGAAAATTACGGGGCTAGAGCACCAGAAGGACCCCTCAGTCAGCTTCGCTGACAGCTCCCCTGGAAGGGGAGCAGGACCATTTCCCCACAATTTTGTACCAGTTCCAGGTTGCCCGCCCCTTAGTTAGCTTCGCTAAAAGATTCTTAAGTTCCCGGCTATGCTCCTAGAAGGAGAGCCTTGCGATTTCCCTTCAGTTTGTTTCGCTATCTTGCTTCCCCGCAGACTAATCCAATTTGAATAAATACTGCATATCATCTGAATTTCCATAGAAAGCTGTGCTCATATCTTTCATCACTTTTCCTAATGAATCTCCTAATTGAAAAAAATCCGCCGTCGTACAATATACAGACCCTGTTTTTATGGCCTTGAAATTTTCTAATAACTCATTCTTTTTAACCAATTCTTCTATATCCGCTGGCTTTCCTCCCGAAGACCATATGTATATTATGTTGTCTGCTTCGCTCGCCTTAGAATAAAATGTCTCGAAATCTATCTTCGCTATGCTCGTCTCTTCCGGATTTATATCCTTTAATATATATTCAGCACCAGCTAACTCGGCCATCTTTACCAGATAATCCGAGCCATTTCTAACATATAAATTACCACTAGATGTTATATGAAATATCGCTACACTTTCTTTCGTCTCTTTAATTTCTGGCAAATTGTTTACATACTCTACTTCTTTATTAAAAATCTCTTCTGCTTTGTCTTCCACATTAAACATAGCTCCGTAAAATTTTATCCACTCAGATCTCCCCAATGGATGCTCTTCAGCATGCGATCGCTCCACTATTACTGGTATATCTAACTCTTTTAATTTAGCCATTACTTCTGGAGTAGAATCTATCATGGCGGTGAAAATACTTACGTCTGGTTGCTCTCTTGCTAATATCTCAAAATCCGGTTCCTTGTGATGCCCAACATATGTTAATCGCTCTTCTACCATAGTTTTCTTAATATCTTCAATGTACCAATCCTCGGCTTCGTTGCTCGTATACTTAAATCTATCTATTTCCTTTAATGAATTGACAGAACTGCCACTGGTCGTCGATGCTATAAACATATTATCAATTGGTGCCTGCAATATACTTATATTCTCATCCAAATCACTAGGGATAGATTGGTTTTCCGGAACCAGCAAAAATTGGCCACGATCCTTTATTGTAAATAATTTGAATCCGTCATTTAAATATTCTACTCTAAATTGTTTGGCGTAGTCAATCGGCATCGAGCTTTCTACTCGTAAACTAGCCCCTAAACCATTTGCCGAACCATGTTGTGCTAATAAATCATTTTGGGATTGCTCGTTTGTATCTGCCTGACAGCCGGTTATAGCCATAGAAAAAATGAGTGCACAAATTAAGTTTAAACTTCTCAATATTGTCCTCCTTAATCAATATTAATTAAAGATTATTTCTTAATAATAGAAATCGGATTATTCAAGCATCAGTCAAATTGACTTCGGCCAATTATTGATAGAAACCGGATAAGGTATCAATCAAACTGACCTCGGCCAGTTATTAAAAATTATTTTTTGTGGTAGAGCTTAACATACTGGTAAATGTCGGATTATTGAAGCAGCGATCTAACGAACCTCTTAGTCAGATTCATCAAAAGGGATTACGAAGTAAGCACTCCAGAAGGACCCCTCAGTCAGCTGCGCTGACAGCTCCCCTAAAAGGGGAGCAGGACCACTTCCCCGCAATGTTGTGAAGACGGAGGAAGTACCGCTTCACCGCAATTTTGTGACTAAGATTCTTAAGTTCCCGCCTATGGGCCACTTCCCTGCAATGTTGTGAAGACGGAGGGAGCACCATTTCCCCGCAATTTTGTGACTAAGATTCTTAAGTTCCCGCCTATGGGCCACTTCCCCGCAATGTTGTGAAGACGGAGGGAGCACCATTTCCCCGCAATTTTGTAACTAAGATTCTTAAGTTCCCGGCTATGCCCCTGAAAGGGGAGCAGGGCCACTTCCCCGCAATTTTGTGACTAATATTCTTAAGTTCCCGACTATGCCACCTATGGACCTCGGCCGGTTAATAAAAATTATTTCTTATGGTAGAACTTAACATCTTGAGTAAAAGCCGGATTATTGAAGCACCAATCGAACTGACCTCGTCCGGTTAATGGCAATAAATGACCATCGAATTTTTCACAAGTGTATTTTGTAAACCAATCCTCTAATTGTGACTTTAAATCATTTTGAATTTCTAAATATTCTTCATTATTATATAGGTTAACTGTTTCGTCCGGATCAGCACCTAAATCATAGAGTTCGCATTCAAAATTTCCATATCGATATACTAATTTATATTTATCGGATCTAATCATTCTTACAAAACCATACTCATCAAACATATATACATTATTTTCTTCCAAATTCTCTCCCGTTAAAGCTGGATAGAAACTATGACCAGGTTGAAACTCATTATTTTTATAATCAACATGTGCGATATCTAAAATAGTCTGAAAAATATCAAAATGGCTAGCAGCCAAATTACAAACACTATTCTCATTTTTAATAAACGGCCCAGATATAATAAACGGAACCTTTACTGATGAGTCGTACATGTTCGGCGGATAAGTTCCGTTACCTTTTCCCCAGACTCCATGTTGCCCTAAATTCATACCGTTATCGGCCGTGAAAATTATGGCCGTATTTTCTAGCATAGAATTGTTTTCTAGGAAGTCTAAAATTTTGCCAACATTATAATCCATCGCTGAGATTGCAGCATAGTAGCCTGTCAGACATTCTCGCCTTTTGGCCATTGTATCGCCCACAGCACAGGTATTAATCTGATTCTTATGAACCGGTAAAATCGGCGTAGCATTAAACTCGCAATCACTATATAAATTTATATACTCTTCCGGATGCTCTTTTGCCTCCCATGGCGTGTGCGGTGCTGTATAATGAACACTAAGATAAAACGGCTTGTTAGCATCTTCTTTGAACTCTTCTAAAAATTCTAACGCTCTGTTTGTAATCGTATCTGTAACGTATTCATGACTTCTGAAAAATTCGCCATTCTCACAAATGTCCGCATCTCGATAACTGCAACCACCATGTCCAAGGGCGAACCATTTTGTAAATCCCGGCTTTGCTAGAGCATTGTTTCCTAAATGCCACTTCCCACTTAATGCACATGTATATCCATTTTTCGCTAACTCTTCTATGTAAGTATTTTGGCCTTCCAAATACTCGATAGCTTTATCCGGTTTTTTGAATTGCGGACTGTCTTTCATATTCGGATATTTATCTGTATCTACGCTGCCCCCATTTAGCCAGTCATGTATCCCATGTGCTGATGGCATCCGTCCGGTTACAATCGACGCTCGAGCCGCCGAACAGACTGGAGAAGCACAGTAAAAGTTGTTAAACATTATCCCTTGCGCTGCTAGTCGATCTAAGTTTGGTGTCTTAACATCTGTATTTCCAGCGCAATTAAGTGCCCATGCTCCTTGGTCGTCTGTTAATATAAATATTATATTTGGCTTGCTTGTTTCCATATTTTAATTCCTTTCTATCTTTTTTATTAAGTATAGCACAAACTAAATAATTTGGCAATATAAAAATATTGGATATAATTCTGGCAAGTTTTAACTTCAAAGATATAAAAAATATCTAAAATGAAATATGCAAGCAGAAATCAAGCAACTTGCAAAAAAAATTTTCATGTGATAAAATATAGTTAATTATTTAAGGAGGTGTTTATAACATGGACTATTTAGTTACAATAGCCTTTATTTTGTACATAGCATTTATGGTTGCGATAGGTGCTTATTTTTACAAACGAACGACGACAATAAATGATTACTTTTTAGGTGGACGAAAATTAGGTGCCTGGGTTACTTCTATGTCGGCTCAAGCATCGGATATGAGCGGCTGGCTCTTAATGGGCCTCCCCGGCGCTGCTTATTTCTCAGGATTATCCGCCGGCTGGATCGCTTTAGGCCTTGGTCTCGGTACATACTTTAACTGGCTAATTGTTGCCAAACGAATTAGACAATATACAAAAGTTGCTGGCGACAGCATAACGTTACCAAGTTTTTTTAGCAATAGATTTAAAGATGATAAAGGCGTATTAAGCATGATTTGCGCAATATTTATTTTAATCTTCTTCTTGTTTTATACAGCATCCGGATTTGTGGCGTGCGCCAAATTGTTTTCTTCTGTATTCGGTTTGAACTATCATATTTCCTTGCTCTTGGGCGGCGTAATAATTATCGCTTATACCTTTGCTGGTGGTTTCTTTGCTGTATCATGGACCGACTTCTTTCAAGGTATATTAATGTTCTTTGCTATAATAATCGTGCCCGTATCAGCGTTGTTCGAATTGGGTGGCCCAATAAATTTCGTAACAGAAATAAACTCTATAAATGAGAACATGTTTCATATCTTTAAGAATGCTGACGGATCCACATTAAGCTTCATAGCTATAATTTCATTGTTGGCCTGGGGTCTAGGATACTGTGGTCAGCCGCATATACTCATTAGATTTATGGGTATATCATCACCAGGCGAAATAAAAAAGTCACGAAAAATTGCAACAATCTGGATAATTTTTGCACTAACTGCCGCAACTCTCATAGGTATGATCGGTCGTGCATATTTAGAAAATCCTTTAGATTCTGTCAGCGCCGAAACGGTTTATATAGAAATGGTTTCGTCTCTGTTCCCAGGATTCTTTGGAGGTATCTTATTATGCGCCGTCCTCGCTTCTATAATGAGCACTGCGGATTCTCAGTTGCTCGTAACCGCTTCAGCTATCACCGAAGATTTTTATAAGTTTTTCAATAAAGATGTTTCTCAAAAAAAATTGATGTGGATCGGTAGAGGATCAGTTATTGTCGTTGCTATAGTTGCCTGCTCAATAGCCTCTAACCCAGAGAGTAGCATTCTTGGTTTAGTCGCTTACGCTTGGGCCGGTTTCGGCGCTACCTTCGGTCCATTAGTTGTCCTATCTTTATTTTTCCGAAGAACAACTTTAAAAGGCGCTATCGCCGGCGTAATATCCGGCGGTGTCACAACTATCGTTTGGCAACAAGTTGCTTTAAGTATGAACGGATCTGGCATATGGGCTCTATACGAAATCGTTCCTGGTTTTTTAGTTTCATTTATCGTCATCATTATTGTAAGTCTCTTCGATAAAAACCCATCCGAAGAAATTTTGAAAGAATTTGATAACTATACTTTGTGCGAAAATTAAATTTTACCTTTCAGTCAGCTAAAGCTGACAGAGGCTGTCGCACTAACAACCCAGAAAATCAGAAAACGAGCGCCCCCAAAAAAAAGGGATAGCTCGTTTCTTTGTTTCATTTCTTAATTAACGCAAAAAATTAAAACGAAGTAAGCACAACTTGTAGAACCCCTCAGTCAGCTTCGCTGACAGCTCCCCTGAAAGTGGAGCAGGGGCTACAACTTAGATATTGTTCTTACTTCACTGGAGTCTACAGAGCGACAACCTCCTTTTTTTGTTACGATTTTTTAAGCTTAAGTTCTAAATATTCATCGTATGTTGTCACACGATCGATTATTCCTGTTGGCGTAATTTCTATTATTCTATTCGCCACTGTTTGGATAAACTGATGGTCATGAGAGGTAAAAATTACGTTTCCTTTAAATGCTATCAATCCATTATTCAGCGCTGTTATCGATTCTAAGTCCAAATGGTTGGTTGGCTGATCTAACAATAATATGTTGGATCCTTTTAGCATCATCCTTGATAGCATGCAACGAACTTTTTCGCCGCCTGATAATACATTAGCTGGCTTTTTGTTGTCTTCTCCTGAAAATAACATTCGCCCTAAAAATCCTCTTAGGTATGTCTCCGATTGATCGGCTGAATATTGTCTTAGCCAATCTAGTAAGTTTAGATCTGTTTCGAAAAATTCCGTATTGTCTTTTGGAAAATATGAAAAGCTTGCTGTTACGCCATATTTTATTTCTCCCGAATCTGGCTCTTCTTCTTCGGATAATATTTTGAACAATTCGGTTATAGCTAGTTCGTTTTCACCGATAATGGCCACTTTATCTCCTTTATTAAGACGGAAATTAATATTTTTCAACAAAGGTTCACCATTTACACTTTTGGATACGTCCGAAACAGTCAAAATTTCATTACCCACTTCTCTATCTTGAGTAAAGGATACAAACGGATATCGCCTAGTTGATGCTGGCATATCGTCGATCTCAATTTTGTCCAACATTTTTTTCCTAGATGTTGCTTGTTTGGACTTGGATTTATTGGCCGAGAAACGCTTTATAAATTCTTGTAGCTCTTTGATTTTTTCATCCTTTTTCTTGTTTTGAGCTTTTAATAGACTCTGGAATAATTGGCTAGAATCATACCAAAAATCATAGTTTCCTACATACATTTTTATTTTGGTATAATCTATGTCGACTATATGCGTACATACTGTGTTTAGGAAATGTCGGTCATGCGATACTACGATGACTGTTCCAAAAAAATCTAGCAAAAAATCTTCCAGCCAGTTAACGGCTTGTATATCTAAATGGTTGGTAGGCTCATCTAATAGTAAGATGTCTGGCCGACCGAATAATGCTTGAGCTAAAAGTACTTTTACTTTGTCTGCTCCACTTAGGTCTTTCATTAGCATATAATGTAGGTCGGTGCCGATTCCTAATCCTTGTAATAATTGCGATGCTTCCGAATCCGCTTCCCATCCGCCTAGCTCGGCAAATTCCGCTTCTAGTTCAGAGGCTTTGATTCCGTCTGCGTCCGTAAAATCTTCTTTCGAATAGAGAGCGTCTTTTTCTAGCATGATTTCGAAAAGACGTGCATTTCCTCTAACCACTGTTTGAAGGACTTCACATTCATCGTATTGAAAGTGATCTTGTTTTAATACGGACATTCTTTCTTTCGGTGGTATGATTATCTCGCCCGTTGTTGGCTCTATATCTCCGGATAAAATTCTCAAAAATGTAGATTTTCCCGCCCCATTGGCACCGATAACACCATAGCAATTGCCCTGTGTAAACTTTAAATTGACATCCTTAAAAAGTGTGCTCGCTCCAAATTGAAGGCTTAGCTTAGTAACTGTTAACATTTGTGAATCTCCCTTATATCTTATTCTGACTTTTTACAATCTCTCCTTAGAGTTTTGGCCATATTATCTAAATTTATTCAATTAATACAAATTTTGAATATTTTCTTCTACAATCAGGTTTTGCTTTCGGTTAAAAATACCTTTATCAATAATCTGCTTATATGGCCCTGCGAACACTATCCAGATTTGCTATTTAATAGAAGCACTGCACTTTATTTTGGCTCTGCGAACACT
Organism: Candidatus Epulonipiscioides saccharophilum; assembly: GCA_002007295.1. Lineage (GTDB taxonomy): Bacteria > Bacillota > Clostridia > Lachnospirales > Cellulosilyticaceae > Epulonipiscioides > Epulonipiscioides saccharophilum. The sequence goes on from LNZM01000114.1 coordinate 17,290, forward strand.
ATCCAGATTTGCTATTTAATAGAAGCACTGCACTTTATTTTGGCTCTGCGAACACTATCCAGATTTGCTATTTAATAGAAGCACTGCACTTTATTTTGGCTAAGAATACTTGCTCAAACGATCCACTCAACCTCTCAGTCCCCTTTCTACCACTCGGCTAACGATCCATCGAAACCATGTTTATCAACAGGATTTATCCAGTTACCGTCATACATCAATTCTTTTATCGCTTCTTCATCCACTTCAAATCCTAATCCTGGCTTATTCGGCACTTCTACATAACTGTCTTTCATTGTAAATGCTTCCTTGAAAATATCTTGTCCATATGTGTGCTTGCTAGCCACTGAGACTACTTCCTGAGCTAAAAAATTGTCTACGCATGTGTTCAACTGTAAGCAGCAGGCTAAATTTATTGGGCCTAATGGATTGTGCGGTGCTAACACTGCATAGTTATTTGCGGCCATCGCTGCTATTTTAAATCCTTGCATTATTCCACCGCAATGACATAGATCTGGCTGAATTATAGAGGCTACTCTTTTTTCGATTATTTCTCTAAATCCAAAAGTGGTGAATAAGCGTTCCCCTGTTGCTATCGGTATTGTTGTGGCCCGCCCAACTTCTTTCATCATATCAACATTTTCCGGAAGTACCGGCTCTTCGATAAACATTAGATGAAATGGCTCCAATTCTTTTGCTAAGATTTTGGCCATGGCTGGAGTTGCTCGTCCATGAAAGTCTACTGCTAAATCTATGTCCTCACCAACGAGGTCTCGTACCGCAGCAATTTTGTTTACAAATTTATTTATTGTTTTGATTGACTCTACGGGGCGATACGGAAAATCCAAAGTTGTTTTTAAAGCTGTGTAACCTTCGTCTACTTTTTCTCGGACATCCGTTAAAAAATCACTTAAGTCTGCATCATCTCGATAACTCATATGCGTATACATTCGGATTTTATCTCGACATTTGCCACCCAATAAATTCCACACAGGTACACCTAATTTTTTCCCCTTAATGTCCCATAGAGCTTGTTCTATTCCGCTAATCGCACTGCAAAGGATAGCCCCACCTCTGTAGAATCCTCCACGATACATTAGTTGCCACAATGCTTCTATATTATCAGGATCTTTTCCTATTATATATTGTCCTAATACTCGAACCGCTTCAGCTACGATCGTATTCTTTCCTTCTAGGGCCGGTTCGCCCCATCCTACCAATCCTTCGTCCGTAGATATTTTTAAAAACATCCATCTAGGTTGAATATGAAATGTTTCCAGTTTAGTAATTTTCATCTGTAATTATCCTCCTTGGTTTTTAAAGCAAAATAAACTTCGTTCGTCCGCCAAAATAAACTTGCTAAAATTTACTAAAAATTTTTTATGCTTTCGTTTTATCTTTAAAAATCTATACTGATCAATTATAGGTAACTTTATATTAATCGTCAATCTAAAATATATTCTAAAAAAGTCTTGACATTTATTTTATTTTATATTAGAATCTTCTCATATAACATAATGAGCTGTTATAGCACAGATGGTAGTGCACTACATTGGTAGTGTAGAGGTCACGAGTTCGATTCTCGTTAACAGCTGAAAATTAGGATATTAGTGAAAGAGAGCCTCTGTTTAATTGCAAAGGCTCTTTTTTATTGATAAAATGTTATTGACATCAAAAAACAATGTTACTAACACCAAACAAAAATATTATTGATATAAAAAAGTGTATTTAGGTACCGATATATGTTTAAAGACAATATGTAAATTTCGATCCGTTGCTCTTGTGTATCCGAGAATATTAAATGCTTTTTGTACCGCAGGCGGATCTAAGGCATAAATATGAGCTATACTGTCCGGGGTGTATATTCCACCAGTACCTAATTGAAATTGTCTTGTTACCAAATTACCTATATAACTTGTAGAACTATTTAAAATTTTGAAAAAACTTTTTTTATCTATCTCATCTATTTCTAATTCCTGTTGTATAGCCAAAAATTCTTTTCTAGAAATGTCTAATACCGAAATAACTTCTTCTATATCAAAAGGAGCGGTAGATGTTTTTAATAATAAATCTAAATTTTGTATTTTAGGTTGTATGTAGCTCTTATATATTTCATAGAAATTCGTGGTCGTATCTGTATATCGAAATTTATTCATAAATTTTAGCTAAGGATTCAACGATGAACGTGTTCTAAGCTGCCTCTCTTTCTATATTCAGTTGGTTGAAATTATTTTTTAAATTTTGAAAACAAAAATAATATCTTCCATATATATGATTATAAACTAAAAAATCGATACATACTATATGTAATATCTGGAATAATTGTCAGGATGCTAAAAAATTAATAATAAAAATCTTGAATTATCACTAGATTTTAGAAAAAGTATGTGATATAATGAAAAAATGTTTGAAAAAACGAGCTTTTTTTTGCTCGCAAGGAGGATATTGAAATTGAAAACAAATGTAGAACAATTAGAGAACTCAAAAGTGTGTCTAACCATTGAAGTAGAAAAAGACGCAGTTGATAAAGCGCTGAAGAAAGCATATACTGATATGAAAGGCAAATTCAACGTTCCTGGATTTAGAAAAGGCAAAGTTCCACGTCATATGATTGAAAATATGTATGGATCACAAGTATTTTATGATGATGCAGCAAACAACATAATTAACGAAACTTTAGATAATGCAATCAAAAATAACAGTGTGGAAATAGTAGCTAGACTAAAATATGGGGATATACAAGTTGTAGAAATGACACCTGAAAAATGTATATATAAAGCGACGATAACAACTAAGCCGAAAGTTGCTTTGGGAGAATATAAAAATCTAGAAATAGAAGCAGAAAAACTAGATGTGTCCGACGAAGAGATTGAAGCTTATATCAAGCAAGAGGCTGCTAAAAACGCCAGAGAAATAAGGGTAGAGGGTAGAGCAATAATGCCAGAAGACATAGCTACCATTGACTTCGAAGGTTTTATTGATGGTGAAGCGTTTGAAAATGGTTCTGCAAAAGATCATAGATTAGTTATAGGATCTAATTCCTTTATACCTGGTTTCGAAGAACAATTAATCGGAAAAAATATCGGTGAGGAAGTAGATGTTAATATCTCTTTTCCGGCCGACTATCACGTTGACGAATTAAAGGGTAAGCCTGCTTTATTTAAGGTAAAAATTAACGATGTTCATTTCACAGAATTGCCAGAAATAAACGATGAGTTTGTAGCAGATGTTTCTGAATTCGATAATTTAGAGGAATACAAAGCAGATGTTAGAAAAATATTAAGCGAGCAAAAGATAAATGCTAGAAAGAATGAAGTTATAGCAAAAGTTCTTGAGCAAGTAATTGCCAATGCTACTTTCGAATTACCGGTAGAAATGGTCAATGAAGAGATAGAAAGATTAGTAGAGCAGTTTTCACAGAACATGAAACGCCAAGGTGTTGATCTTGAGAAATATCTAGAATATACAGGTATAGATCACGAAATGTTTAGAGAGAACTTTAAGCAACAAGCTACTACTCAATTATCCAATACTTTAGTGTTAGAAGAAATAGCTAAAACGGAGGATTTTGAGATTTCGGATGAAGATCTTGAAAAAGAACTAGAAAATAGAGCCAACCAATATCATATACCGTTAGACCAATTTAAAAAACGAATTAATGAAAATTATATGGACGCTTTAAAGGCGGATTTAAAAATTCAAAAAGCTATAGATTTATTAGTTGAAAGTAGTACAATTGTAGATATAGCCGAGGAAATTGCAGAGGAAATTTAAAAAGATATATAAAAAATTAAAAGAAAAATAGGAGGGAATATAATGCCATCAATACCTATGGTAGTAGAGCAAACTAACAGGGGCGAGAGATCTTACGACATTTATTCAAGACTTTTAAAAGATAGAATAATTCTATTATGTGATGAAGTAAATCATGTAACCAGTTCTTTAACTGTAGCACAGCTATTATTTTTAGAAGCAGAAGATCCGGACAAAGACATTATGCTTTATATTAACAGTCCGGGCGGATCTATTGTAGATGGAATGGCTATCTATGATACGATGAAATATATAAAACCACATGTATCAACGATTTGCATGGGTATGGCAGCTAGCATGGGTGCTTTTCTTTTAGCCGGAGGACAAAAAGGAAAACGTTTAGCACTGCCAAATGCAGAAATCATGATCCATCAACCTTTAGGTGGCACTAGGGGGCAAGCTACGGATATCCAGATTCATGCTGAACACATAATAAGAACAAAAGCAAAAATGAATAAAATGCTAGCAGAAAATACGGGCCAAACTCTTGAAAAGATTGCGTTAGATACAGAGAGAGACTATTATATGACGGCATTAGAAGCACAGGAATACGGAATAATAGATAGAGTTATAGAGAAACTATAAAGCTCTTAGAGAAGAGGTGAAGTATGGCACAACACGACGGATATGAGATTAAATGTTCGTTTTGTGGTAAAAGACAAGATCAGGTAAAAAAAATAATTGCTGGCCCAAATGTATATATTTGTGATGAATGTGTAGATTTATGCTCGGATATCATTGACGACGGATACGATGACGATGACGAGATAGAACTAGAGGTAGCAACAAGCTTAACGCCGAAAATGATCAAGGAAAAATTGGATGATTATGTTATTGGCCAAATCGATGCGAAAAGAGCATTGGCGGTAGCTGTTTATAATCATTACAAGAGAATAAATAATTCTCATGACAAAGATGATGGTGTCGAACTACAAAAAAGTAATATACTATTATTAGGTCCTACAGGTTCCGGAAAAACGTTATTAGCACAAACATTAGCAAAAATGTTAAACGTTCCTTTTGCTATCGCCGATGCGACAACACTTACCGAAGCCGGTTATGTAGGAGAAGACGTTGAAAATATTTTACTAAAGCTTGTTCAAGCCGCCAATTACGATATAGATCGAGCAAAAATTGGTATCGTATATATTGACGAGATCGACAAAATTACTAGAAAATCAGAGAATCCTTCTATTACCAGAGATGTTAGTGGAGAAGGTGTTCAGCAAGCCCTTCTAAAAATATTAGAAGGAACTATTGCTTCTATACCGCCACAGGGCGGACGAAAGCATCCTCATCAAGAATTTTTACAACTAGATACTACTAACATATTATTTATTTGCGGAGGAGCTTTTGATGGTATCGACAAGATCATTGAAAAACGAACCGGCGAAAAAACTATGGGCTTTGGCGCTAGCGTTGTTAGCAAAAAAGAAAAAAGTATCGGTGAACTGCTTAAAAAATTAGAGCCACAAGATTTATTAAAATTTGGATTAATCCCCGAATTTATAGGTAGAGTACCAGCTATAGTAACGTTAGAGAATTTAGATGAAGCAGCGTTAAGGCAAATTTTGACCGAGCCAAAAAATGCGCTCGTCAAACAATATGCTAAATTATTTAGGTTCGATGATGTAAAGCTTGAGTTTACTCCCGAAGCACTGGCCAAAGTAGCTAAGTTAGCAATAGACCGACAAACGGGTGCTAGAGGATTAAGATCTATTCTAGAAAACGTTATGAGAGATATTATGTTTGAGATACCGTCTATTGGTGATACGCTGGATAAAGTGATTATCTCAGAAGGCGTAATAGACGGAGCAGAACCTGAATTAATTTATCACAAACAAACAACAAAGCAACCAACAAAGCAAACATCAAAGCACAAAAGCTTAGGCCCAGCATAAGACACGGATTTGACGTGTCTTTTTTTTTATCTAGCCTAGAATTGCTTTTGTAACTAAAATTCGAATTTTATTTTAAAATAATGTTTGAAATAAAAATTTTGTGTCAATACTTCTTTATAAATATAAGGGGGTATTCAACATTATGGAAACTTTAATATTGGGGGCGCAATTACTTTGCACAGGGATGATGGGACTTTATTTATTTAATCAATTTAATAGTAATAAAGAGCAATCTACACAAACAACATGTGAAACAGATAATAGAAAATACGAAGAATTACAAAATATGAGAAAAATTAGCCTAAAAGAGCCATTAACAGAAAAGATGCGGCCAAAAACTGAAGAAGATATTGTGGGCCAAACCGATGCTATGCTCGCCTTAAAGGCAGCGCTGTGCTCAAAAAATCCTCAACATGTTATTATTTATGGTAGTCCGGGAGTAGGCAAAACCGCTGCTTCAAGAATAGCATTGGATATAGCAAAAGAACAAGTTAATTCGGCCTTTAGACCCGATGCTAAATTTATAGAAATAGATGCAACAACACTAAGATTTGATGATAGAAGTATTGCTGACCCACTAATAGGATCAGTACACGACCCAATATATCAAGGTGCAGGTCAATATGGTAATTCAGGTGTACCCAATCCTAAAGAAGGTGCTGTTACTAAAGCTCATGGCGGAGTATTGTTTATTGATGAGATAGGTGAATTACATTCGATTCAAATGAATAAGCTTCTTAAGGTTTTAGAAGATAGAAAAGTCAATTTGGACAGCGTATATTATAATAAAAAAGATAAAAATATACCTGCTCATATTCATGATATTTTTCAAAATGGCCTTCCTGCAGACTTTAGATTAATTGGAGCTACTACTAGAGACAAAAGCGAAATTCCACCAGCCCTTAGATCTAGATGTGTTGAGATTTCATTTCAGGATTTACAATACAGCCATATTATTGAGATTCTTAATAAAATTATAAAACGAGAATATATAAAAATAGAAGATGGAGTTATCGAAAAGATAGCAACATATGTAACTAACGGCCGAGACGCTATATCTATTTTACAAATGGCTATGAATAGAATTAGCCTATTAAACCAAGAGATTATTACAATTACAGATATAAAATGGGTTATTAAATCTGGTGGATATACTCGAGTGAAATCTGAAAAAATACAATCCAAAATGCACATAGGTAGAGTAACCGGTCTTTATGTAACTGGACTAGGATCCGGAGGAACTGTACCTATTAAATGTGTAGTAAAAAAACTTGCAAAAGGTGAGGGAAGTATTAAAGTTTCAGGTATAATAGAAGAAGAGGAAATCCAACGAGTTAATAGTTCCATAAAAAGAAAAAGTATGATAAAATCTTCAGTGGATAATATTATAACAGTATTTAAAACATTGTTTGATGTCAAAATAGAAGACTATTATATCCATATTACATTTCCAAGCAATGTTCCAGCAGATGGACCTTCGGCAGGTATAGCAATATTTTGTGCTATTTACTCCGCTTTGTTTAATCAGCCTATTAATTCCAATATAGCCATGACTGGTGACTTAAGCATTTTTGGAGAAGTAGAGGCTGTCGGTGGTATACCTAGTAAAATTTTTGCTGCTAAAGAAGCTGGTATTAAAAAAATATTTATCCCTCAAGATAACATGAGCTCTACGTATAATGAATACGATGATATAGAAGTTTGTCCGGTTAATAATATATACGAAGTCATAGAAGAAATTTTTACTTCTATGGTTATTAGAAAAATTAATTAATATTGAAAGAGGACAGCAATGAATATTACAAAATCCGAATTAATTATAACAGCTGGTAATAAAAAACAATTTCCCGATAATTCTAACTTAGAAATCGCTTTTGCAGGAAAATCTAACGTTGGAAAGTCATCGCTTATTAATACATTAATAAATAGAAAAACTTTGGCTAGGACAAGTTCTCACCCTGGAAAAACTCAAACTATAAATTTCTATAATATTCAGGATACATTTAACTTTGTGGATTTGCCCGGTTATGGTTATGCTAGAGTATCTAAAACATTACGTGAAAATTGGGGTAAATTCATAGAGGAATATTTGTCCAACAGAAATACTTTAAAGCAGGTTATCCTTCTTGTGGATATTAGACATGCTCCATCAGAAAATGATAAATTGATGTATGACTGGATTTCATTTTATCATAAAAATGTTATAATAGTAGCAACAAAAATGGATAAACTAAAGAAAAGCCAAATTCCGAAACATATATCTATAATTAAAGACAAGCTTAACTTAAGATCTATCGATTCTATCATACCTTTTTCGGCTACCAATAAAACAGGTAAAGAAGAAATTTGGAAGTTAATTGATAATATTAAGGAAAGAGACTAATATTAAAGAAGGTGGATAATACTAAGGAAGGAGACTAATACATGAAATTGCCTGAAGATATTTATTTAAAATCTGGGAAACTTAATTTAAATTATTTAGATATCACTTATCATAACAAGGTGAGTGATAATATTAATTTTGGAGAGTATGAGACTATGGATAAGAAATTAAACCTTATTTCAAAAACATATGATAAAATAAGAAGAAAAAAAGAAAATGCACCCAATCTTAAAGAACAACAAGATGAGGCCTTATATGAAGTGGCCGAAGAATTAATGGCCGATATACAAAAAAGTGCAAGTAAACGCCCAGGTAAATTAAGGGATAATTTTAATAACTTGCAACAGGACTTTCATGAAATCACTGATAAATTACTTGTTGATTTTGCTGACGTACAAAAAAGAATGGATCAATTAATTGCTGATTTTATTGAGTTAGAAAAAAATAATGTTGACAGAAATACACAAGTAGTACTGACGGATTCTGATACTTTATATGAAGTTGCAAAGAAATTACTTACTGATTTTTCTGTTCTACAAAAATATAAGTATATAAGTACCGAAAAATTATATTTGGATTTTGTTGGTTTCCAAGCCAAAATGGATATAGCACTTAATAATTTTAAAAAACTAAGTAAAAAAGTATCCCACAAAAATATAAATGGATTTGCTACTGATATTGCTTATATTAGTGAATTACACAAGGATTTTCGTAAATTATTTAATAAACTAAATAATTTAGATAAAAATTTTTCCAAAAATACGGATGAATTCTTTAATAAATTTATAGATTTACAAAATACGAAAGTTAAATTCCTTGATTATTTAGAATCGATTACAAAGGAAAAAGCAGATAACAATAATTTTTATGAAGATTTCGAATTTGATTTTGATAATGAAATTGATGTAGATATATATAATAAAAATGTCGATAATATATGTGAAGATGATTATGAATATAAATTCGATACGAAAAAAGATGCATTAAAATCCGAAGATTTGGAGGCAGAAAATTTGGAAGCCGAAGATTTGAAGATTGAAGATTTGGGGGCAAAAGATTTGAAGACTGAAGATTTGAGGGGCAAAGATTTGAAAACTGAAGATTTGGAGGCCAAAGATTTGGAGGTCGAAGATTTGGAGCCTGAAGATTTGGAGGCCGAAGATTTCGGAAGAGATCATAATAAGCCATATATAAATAATGAAATAAAGAATATTTTAGAAGATATGAGTCAATATATCGAATTAACTAATAACATTAAGCCAAAAAATACAGAAAAAAGTACACAGGAACAAAATTTAATTAACCATATGAAAAATAAAGTTCCTCAAAAATTTGAAAATCAGGATAATACAACGCAAGTTCTACCCAAAAATAAGGACCAAGATAATAAAACTAAAATTCTGCACAAAGATAAAAATCAAAACAATAAAGCTAAAGTTTCGCCAAAAGATCAAGACAATAAATTAACAAATGCTAGTTTAAGTCTACAAGATAAAGTAACACCGGATAGTTCAACTCTACAAGATAAAGTAACACCGGATAGTTCAACTCTACAAGATAAAGTCACACCGGATAGTTCAACTCTACAAGATAAAGTCACACCGGATAGTTCAACTCTACAAGATAAAGTCACACCGGATAGTTCAACTCTACACAATAAAGTCACACCGGATAGTTCAAGTCTACGAGATAAAATAACAACTGGTGCTTCACGTATACGAGATCATGTTAACTCAAGAAACATTGCAAAGAATCGTCGTAAGATTACTCAAGCAGAAGAATTAACAAATATAGTTGAAACCTCTAAAATGGAAAGCTCAGAAAATGAACCATTTATATTATTTGGCAGAGAAATATTACAAAATGTAGTTAACGACAAGGGAGAATTGTTAGCTGTGGCCGGAGATTTAATACACGAAGAATTGATAATTAAGGCTGATTATGAAGATTGCTTAATACAATTATTATTAAAGACTTACCCTACTTGATAATATATGCTATAATTACATAGCTTAGAAAAGGAGGAAACGATGCGAATTCGCTTAATTATATCAATTTTATATTTAATATTAGGAATTATGTCAGTATATACAAGTGTAATGATATTTTTTGTTCCGATGTTTACTGTACCGTTAGTAAAGTTCCACTTAGGAAGCAAATTAACGCAAGAATATATTTTTTTAGATTTTACGATAGGATTATTAATGTATTTTTTATCTAATACGTTGATAGCACCAATAATTTATATTACGTTGATAATTATGCCAGCATATAGTATAATAAGAGCGCAGGAGAAAAAACTAGTAAATAATCCGAGTTTAATATTGGTTACAGGAACGATTATATGGGGTGGTTTATTACTACAGGGACAGTTGTTAGTAAGATATGGATATAGTTATTATGAAGAATATAAGATAATGATAGAGCAATTTTTAAAGCCTATAAAGGAAGATCCAAATTATTTAATTTTTCATCAAGGTATAGAAGAATTGTTTATTAGTCTTTATCCTAGTACGTTGTTTATGAGTGCGTTATTGATGGGGCTATTAGCTGTTATGGTAAATAGGAGAAGAAAGCAATTACGTTTAGTAATGGATCAGTTATTATCATTTAGGCTAAGCAAAGGGATATTATTATTAGCTTTGGTAGCGATCGTAATGTTAACAATGAATGAGATACAATATGCTACAGAAGTAGGGGCTAATTTATTGTTTATAATATTTATATTATTCTATATATCGGGATTATTTGGAATAATATCCTATGTAACCAAGTTGAGTTTGAGCACAACAACAAAATTAGTATGTATCGTGCTTATGGTTTTGTTGTTACCTGTGGTACCAATACTTCCATTGTTATATGGATTTTTTGATACAATTTTTAATTTTAGACGTGTAGAACTGGTAATATAAACCTAATAAGAGAAGGGTGACAGAAATGAAAATTATATTGACACAAGACGTTAAAAAAGTTGGAAAAAAAGGTGATATATTAGAAGTAAAGGATGGTTATGCTAGAAATTCTTTATTACCCAAAGGGTTAGCAGTAGAAGCGACGGCAATAAATTTAAATAAGAATAAATTGGACAAGAACCTAGAAGCTAAACGCAAGCAGCAAGAGTTAGAAACGGCTGAGATGATTAAAGAGTTAATTAACGAAAAAAGGGTAAGAATAGGAATTAAAACAGGTGAAGGGAACAAGGTTTTTGGATCAATAACTAGTAAAGAAATTGCGGATAGCATAAATGATACATTTAACGTTAAGGTAGATAAAAAGAAAGTTAATTTAACAAATCCAATAAAAGCTATTGGAGCAATAACAGTACCGATAAAATTGCATCCACAAATCTCTGCAGATGTAATCGTAGAAACATTTGCACAGAAATAAACTCTGGTTTGATAATGTAAGAATGGGTCAATCTAAGAAGAAATTTATGGGTTTAGAGGGTATTCTTTCTATTTCACTAAAGATAGTATAAAAGAAAATAGATTTGCTCATAATAACACTATAACTTAAAAGAAAAGGAGAAAACAACTTATGAAAAAAGCTCTTTTAGTAACACTTGCTTTGATCGGTTCATCTGCGTTTGTCGGATGTGCTGCAGGTTATGATGCTGCTCTTGATGGTTATGGTTATGATGGGTATTATGATGGTGGAGTTTATTATGAAGACGTTTATGATGGTGGGCCATATGCTCCCGGCGTTGTATATGAAGGACCTGCATATGGAGTAAATGACGCTGGATTTAACTATTAAAATTTAGAAGTCATTCATACCAAATAATATTAATTATAATAGACTTTTTAGAAAAAGTAACCCTTAAATTAAAATTTTTAGTATTAGAAACAAATCTTAAAAAAGTAGATGCCAGATACAAAAAAAGAAGAAACTGTTTGAGGTGGATAACTCTCATGCAGTTTCTTTTTTATTGATCCAAATTATTAGATACATAAATTAACTTGGTGAAAAACTTTTTTACCTTTTTGGATCATGATAGTATTGTTAGAATTAAAAGAATTTTTAGTGATAGTAAACTTAATGTCAGAAATAGTTTGGCCATCTAATTTTATGCCGTTTTGAGTAACTAAGCGCCTAGCTTCGCCTTTAGAAGGAGCTAATTTAGTGATATCTACCAGAAGAGTGAGGATATCCATATCTAATTGAGATTCTGCGATATTGGTAAAAGGAAGAGAACCGACAGCGCCACCGCCTGAGAAAGCAGCTCTTGCGGCCTTTTGTGCGTCAATAGCATCGGCCTCGCCATGGACGATAGAAGTAACTTCGAAGGCCAAAATTTCTTTAGCCTTATTTATTTCGGCACCTTGTAGTTCGGCTAATTCGTTTACTTCAGACATAGGCAAGAAAGTTAATAAAGAGAGGCACATTTTTACATCTGCGTCGTCAACATTTCTCCAATATTGATAAAATTCGTAAGGGGTAGTCTTGTTTCTATCTAACCAAAGAGCGCCATTTACGGTTTTGCCCATTTTTTGACCTTCGCTATTAGCAAGTAGAGTAAAGGTCATACCAAAAGCGGTATCGCCGTGCAGTCTACGGACAAGTTCTACGCCACCTAATATGTTAGACCATTGATCGTTGCCACCTAATTGAAGTTTACAATTATGTCTTCTATATAGTTCTAAGAAGTCATAAGATTGCATTATCATATAATTAAATTCTAAGAAAGAGAGGCCTTTTTCTAAACGTTGTTTAAAGCATTCGAAAGTTAGCATACGGTTAACAGAAAAATGGACACCAACTTCACGTAACAATTCTATATAATTAAGTTTCATAAGCCAGTCTGCGTTGTTTACAATCATGGCTTTATCATCTGAAAAATCGATAAATCTAGCGAACTGCATTTTAAAGCAGTTAACGTTTTCTTGGATAGTTTCGGGAGTCATCATTTTTCTCATATCTGTTTTACCAGATGGGTCGCCGACCATACCGGTGCCACCACCCATAAGAGCGATAGGCCTATGACCGGCTAGTTGCATGTGACGCATAGCCATTATAGTAACGAAATGGCCGACATGTAAACTGTCAGCGGTCGGATCAAAACCGATGTAAAAAGTAACCTTTTCTTTATCTAATAGCTCACGCAGTTCTTCCGGATGAGTTGTTTGCTGAATGAAACCTCTTTCTTCTAAAACATCAAAAACATTCATTTGGTTAATACCCCACTTTATTTTAAAATAATTTTCTAAGCTAGAATAGCATGAAAGGCTGATTAATACAAGGTTTGCGCAGAAAAAAAGTTAGAAAATCGGTGGAAACGAAAAAAAAAAATAAAAAAAATGTAAAAAAAGCTTGACTTATTCGGAAATATGTTGCATAATAAGTGAGTCAGCAGGAAAACATTAGAAGCAAGATAATTCAGCTGAAAAATAAATATACAATGAAAATAAATCGAACATTGAAAATAAAATAGTATCAAGAACTAAACCAGTCGATTCATAAAAGAATCAAAGTACTAAACAAAGTAATGTCAGCAGACAAACTTTCTTTAACCGAGAGTTTGATCCTGGCTCAGGATGAACGCTGGCGGCGTGCTTAACACATGCAAGTCGAACGGACTACTTCGGTAGTTAGTGGCGGACGGGTGAGTAACACGTGGGTAA
>LNZM01000115.1 GCA_002007295.1 Candidatus Epulonipiscioides saccharophilum
TTTTTCAGCGTTAGATACATATCGCATTTTTACCATTGCCAATACTATTATAAAACTTCATAAATATCGCAAAATTCTATAATTTATTGTTTAATTCCTTATTTCACTCTACCCTATTTAGATATTTAACTCGTATTTGTGATTTATTATAATTATCCTAACTTGCTTTATAATTTGACAGGTTTATACTTGCAGGCTTTCTAAACAATAATCTTATTTGCTTTTCTAGTTTTATAATGTTGCTAGTTTTGACATACTCCTTTCCATTTTTGTTCATCTCATATTTATTTGAGATTTTACGTTGCAACCTACATAATCTTTTTTCTAATTTTTTTACTATTTTTGTTTGGTTTATTTTTATCTATATGAATTAGCCATATCCCAAAATTTTAATTCACATATGCTGGAATTTCTAAATATATTACATAATTTCTCTTTATAATCACTATTTATTTTTAGGTTATTAGCCATCTGATTAACATAATTTTCACATTTTAAAGAGTATTGAATCCATTCTTGATTAGTATAGTCATCAAGAAAATCTTTATATGGATTATTTTCGTTAATTCCACCTGATTTTTTTACTAATTCGCTAAAAATATATCCATAGGAAAGTATACAAGGTAATATTACGACTAAAATTTCTAACGGTGTTCCATTTTTTGCTACGCTCAACATATAATCAATATATTCTTTATTCTCTTTTCTTGGTTCTATGCTATTAATCCAATCATCATTTAGACCAAGCTCTTTCACATAATTTAATCTGGTTGAAGCTTCACCTTCTTCTACAAAGCTTAAAAGCTCATAGAAAAATCGTATATCTTGCTTAGTTGTTGATTTATACATTCCAGCAGCAAATACTCTTGAGTATTCCCTCAAATAAATGCTATCTTCAATAATATAATTTTTAAATAACTCCTTATCTAAGGTTCCATTAACTGCTTTAGTAGTAAATGGGTGTGTTAAATATTGCACCCATATATCCATTGAATATTTAATTAATTCTTCTGTAAACGTCATTTTTTGGACCTCCTAACTAAATTTAAATGTTATCCCTAAAAAATTTTTTTTCTACAACTAACTTATTATTTTTCCATTTATATAGACCAACAAAATGATCTAAATAGTCATACACTCTAAAAAATGCATTCTCTATTGCATCGATATTAATGGTTAAAGGATTTCCATTATAAAGAAATTTATTTAAATTTTTGTCAATAATTATTTTAGGATATTGGAGAAACATAGATTCTAAAGAAATTAAATATTTACTTAGATCCAATTTATGTTTTTCTAGTTCAGATAAAGTTATACTATCTTTAATATCAAAATTTCCGACACGAGTTCTTATTAATTCACCCATGTAGGCTCCACAAGCTAATTTATGGCCAATATCGGTACAGAGCGTTCTAATATAAGTACCCTTGGAGCAAGTTACTTTTATTTTAAAAGTATTCGTCTTATTATTAAAAGGCTGAGTTTGAAGTAGATCAAAAATTTTTACTTTTCGACTAGGTCTATCAATAATAATATTCTGTCTAGCCAGCTCATATAATTTTTGGCCGTTAATCTTTATGGCAGAATACATAGGTGGAATCTGATTATATTCTCCAAGAAAACTTTTTAGGACATTTAAGATTTGATCATTTGTAACATTTACGGGAAAGCTTTCCACTATTTCTCCGGTCGAATCCTCGGTTGTAGTATAAGCACCTAAAATAACTTCGGCCTCATAAGATTTATCTAAATCAGACAAATAAGAGACTATTTTTGTTGCTTCTCCAACACAAATGGGCAAAACACCGGTAGCGTTTGGATCTAAAGTTCCAGTATGCCCAATTTTTCGTTGTTTTAAAATCCCACGTGCTTTTGCTACCACATCGTGGGAGGTAAATCCTTTTTCTTTATAAATATTAATTATAGCATCCATATATTTATTTATCCATCAATTCATGAATAATTTTGGCCATTTTTATACCTTTAGCTATAGAATCATCTGGTTTAAACATGAGTTCGGGTGTATTTCTAAGATTTATTCGCCTTGCTAATTCTTTCCTTATATACTTGGTCGAATCATTTAAAGTATCGACGACCTCATCTCGTTTATCATCCTGTAATACGCTAATAAATACTTTAGAATTTTTTAAATCTGTTGTTGTATCTACGGCAGTTACACTAAGCATAATATTTTTTATGCGATCGTCTCTTATTCCGTCTCTTATTATCTCTGAAATTTCTTTCCTCATTTGTTCATTAATTCTTGTTATTCTTTGGTTAGCCACAATATCCTCCTAGCTTAGTATAAAAAAGATTTAAACATTTACTTATTTATACTATTTTTACTTCGTTAATTATCTTTTAATTTCTTCCATGATAAAAGCTTCTATAATGTCGCCTTCTTTAATATCATTATATTTTTCAATAGTTAATCCACATTCATAGCCTGTAGCAACTTCTTTAGCGTCGTCTTTAAATCTTTTTAAAGTGTCTAATTTTCCTTCATAAACAACTATATTATCTCTTAATATTCTTATACCTGCGCCTCTAGTAATTTTTCCGTCTTTGACATAGGAACCGGCTATAGTAGTGCCTGAAACTTTAAAAATTTGTCTAACTTCTACATGGCCAATAACAACTTCTTTGTATTCTGGATCTAACATACCTTTCATGGCGGCTTCGATATCTTCTATGGCCTTATAAATTATTCTATACAATCTTATATCAACTTTTTCTCGTTGAGCCATAGAGGCTGAAGCTTGATCTGGTCTTACATTAAAGCCTATGATAATAGCACCGGAGGCAGAGGCCAAAGTCACATCAGATTCTGTAATAGCACCAACCCCACCATGAATAGTTCTAACTCGGACTTCCTCGGTCGAAAGTTTTTCCAAACTAGATTTTACAGCTTCTACGGAGCCTTGGACATCGGCTTTTACAATTAAATTAAGTTCTTTTACTTGACCTTCTTGAATTTGGCTATATAAGTCATCTAGGGAAACTTTTTGAGGAGTATTTATAACCATTTTCTCTCGGCCCTGAGCTTTAACTTTTTCTGCAACTTGTCTAGCCTGTTTATCATTGTTAGCAATGTAAAACATATCGCCACCAAGTGGAACATCTGAGAGACCTAAAATTTCTACAGCAGTGGAAGGTCCGGCTTTTTTCACAGGTTTACCTTTATAATTATTCATAGCTCTTATTCTACCATAAGTTTCGCTAACAACAATAGGGTCACCGATTTTTAGGGTTCCGTTTTGAA
>LNZM01000116.1 GCA_002007295.1 Candidatus Epulonipiscioides saccharophilum
TGTTACACAGCTTACCTTTGCTCCCGAACATACATCACTCAAATCTATTCTCGTCTCTTCATCTAAAAATACTTTTCCACTTTGCTCAAACTCTATATAATCCTCTGTAACCTTTAATACCCTATCTTCAAATTGTCTCTCATCTCCTATAACTCCTTCTCTAATTTCTAATATTCCCACTATATCTTTCCCTGTTGCTATCACTTCTAAATTACTCCCTATCAACGGCTCCAATATCAATCCATGATATCCATATATACCTTTAGATGTTTGAGTTGTCCATGCTTGGAGATCATTCTCTTTACCTGTTGTCTTCAGTATATCTATCCTTTCTATTGATAACTCATAGGATCGCCCTATCTTATCCAATACCATTTGATAAGCATTATAAAATTCTATTAAACTTATATTTAACTTTTCTGCATCTTCTGTTATTACTAAATTAAATTTGTCTCCTAATATATTTTCAATAAGTAACGCTGTTTGCCCATGCGTCATAATCTTACTACAATTTTCTATCCTAAAAAAATCAAATCTTGGATCCTGCTCCAATGTCCTATAATATACATCATACCAATTATCACCATACTTTTCAGGAGCTAATTCATTAAATAATGTTAACGCTAAAATTTTTACTGCATTACATTCCAAAAATGGCATAGTATACATTCTTACAATTTCTATATTACTTTGCTCCGGTGGCTCTTCTATATCCATAATACTATCAATTCCAATTATTTTTTTAACATCCTTTGACAAATTTAATGCCCATTCTTCTATTGATTCACTAGACTTTATACCATCTATTGTCCAATAAACACCACCCCCTATAACTCCACCTAAACTTAATGTCAATAAATAAGACATTGCTTTTTTAAATTTTTGACTTTTAGTATTTACTTTTTTACTTTCCTTCTTTTCGTCCTTAACTTTATGATGTCTTTGATCCTCCAACATAAATTCCTCCTTACATATTATTAACTCATATAAATTCTATGCTAACGATTTATTTGTTAGTACAAGTCTCCTCATTTCAACAACTTTTAAACCAACTCCTTGACTAACTAAACTTCTAACGATAGAATTTTTTTAAAAAGGGGAAATTTTTATGTATCCAAATGGAGCAAAAAAAGCCGTAACTTTTAGTTACGACGACGGTATTTTACAGGATAAAAGACTAGTCGAAATCTTTAATAAATATTCTCTAAAATCTACATTTAATATCAATTCAGGCCTTTTTGGCCTCGGATCCATCATGCAGAAATATAACTTTGCCATAAAACGTTTCTCAGCTTTAGAAGCAAAACAAATATACGCCGGACATGAAGTGGCTTGCCATGGCGTAGATCATTTGCATTTACCCGAAATATCCTCCTACGATCAAAAATTGCATGAAATAGTTGACGATAAAAAAACTCTTGAAGAATTGTTTGAATGCAACATTCGAGGTATGGCCTATGCCTTTGGCCAAGTCGATGACGAATCAATCAATATAATGTCTCAAAACCAAATAGCCTACGGCAGAGTAGTAAAAACTACTTCGGATTTTTCCATACCTCGCAATTGGTATAAATGGCAACCTACCACGCATCATAAGAACGAAGAACTATTCGATTTAATAAATCAATTTTTAAACTTAAAAAGTGACGACCTCAGCCTTTTGTATATATGGGGCCACAGCTACGAATTTGATATGAACAATGATTGGGATCGGATAGAAAAATGCACTCAGCTATTAAGTGGCCATAATGATATTTGGTACTGTACAAATATTGAATTATATGACTTTTTTCAAAATCAACCTAAATAACTAAATAAAATCTTAATAAAAAAACAACCGCTCTATCAATTTCTGACTCCTTAAAGCGGTTGTCCAATTCATTGCGGATAAATCCTAATAAACTCTTAAATCACAAATTCTAGCATACGGATCACCATAATTTTTTAAAATCGTAATCTTAATAGAATCCACATCTAACTCTACATAATGCTTATTCACTCTTTGGTAATTATCATCAACCTCTAATTCTTTAACTTTTTCTCCATCCTTAAAAAATTCTATCTTATAATCTCTAATCAATTGATACGGCATCTCTTCTACCTGTCTATTTCGATGCGTTTCTGCTATACTCGTAGCTACGGTCCTATTAAAATCTGGATCGAATCTAAGCACTACTTCTTTTATCGGCGTTGTCTGTTCAAAATCTACTTTTATAAATTCACCATCCTCAGCCATTTGTTGTGAAATCCATGCATTTTCATCATCATAAATCCTTCTAGCAAAGTCTGAATTAACCATTTCTGGTCCACAATTTTCTTGATAACTTGATGTTGTAATTTTACAAGCCGTATTTGAGATTAAATCCTCTTTATCTTCTGTTTTAATAAACGGCAAATAAGCATCATCCTTTATTAATAATTGCTGAAGCTCTTTCATATGCTCATTCACTTCTCTTGGCAAAATTTTATATTTTGTTGCTATCGCTGCCCCTGTTCCAATCGCTTGGCCAATTACCGAACATGTTCCGATTACTCTTGTCGAACTCAAGGCCATATGAGACACGCTCAAACACCTTCCACCAGCATATAAATTCTTGATATTTCTACTATATAAACTTCTATAAGGTATCGTATACACATCCGTTACTGGATGCCATATCGTTCCTTTTTCATTCTTGTTATTTGCTTTCTTAAAAAATTCGGCCCTTATTCCTCCTACAGTATGATCATCCATACCCCATCCACCATAAGCAACTGTATCCGAAAATCTTCTATGAGCTTCTAAATCATTTTGGTTCAGTACATAATCTCCAATTATTCTTCTGGATTCTCTTTTACCTGGTATGGCTCCAAACCAATCCAACATTAAATTTTCTGCTTCAGGATAATCACCGGAATTTTTAATATAGTCGAATATACCATAAGCATATTTTATTAATTCGTCTCTTATCTCTTCTGCATTCTCTGTTGTGGATAATTCATCATCGCCACCTACTTCACACCACCAATATCCATTACTAAGCTCATGAACACACCTTCTTCCTATATATTCTTTCGTCATCTCATAAGCCCATTCTGGACGCTTAAACTTTACAGGTTTACCCAAATCTCTCGTCGTAAATAAAAGCGTACTTCCCATCGTATGCTTTGTAGCTTCTTCCGGTGCTAATGATTCATTATATGTTGAACGGGCCTCATGCCCTATAATATAATCCGCCCCCGCTTCATAAGCTAAATTCGCATCGCCAGTCGTGTCACAAAATAAATCAGCTGCTAATTCAAATTCTTTTTGTGTTGTAACCTGAAATACTTTTATACTTTTAATCTCATCATTTTCTACGTTGGCACTCATCATGCTAGTATTCAGATACAAGTCTATGTTCGACTCATTTTTTATAAACTCCCAATTTATGTGATCCAGAATATTAAAAGAATGCCCTACATTAATTTTTTTATTCTTTAATAAAATTTCTAGTATAACTCCGCTTTCCATTGCATGTCTAAAATTTCCGACTCTTCCGGCCCCATTTATACTAACCTTTACTTCACTGCTAGCATTTCCTCCCAAAACCGGCCTATTATGCACTAACGCTGTCTTTACACCATTTCTAGCCGCACTTATTGCTGCACAAATTCCCGACATTCCTCCGCCAACTACTATAAAATCGTATTTTTTCATAATAATATTCTCCTACACTTTTTATTAATTTTTATTTATAATGCAACAATGTCATTATATTATATTATATTATATTATATTATAATATTTAAATTTCTACAAACCTTCAATCACTTCTTAAACTTGTTGAACCATTCAATATATTTCTAGCCTAAATTATTATGAGCTATTATTGTCGCTCCGTAGGCCGAATCTTTTTCTAATTTCTTTACTTCTATTTTCGGATAATTTTGTTTCAATTTATTAGCAAATTTTTCCCTGATAGCCTTATTCTTTACTATAACACTACCATTTATGATAACACTTACAAATTTCTCTTCAAAATTTAATTTCCTAATACTAGTAGCCACCATATCATATAATTCATTTACTGCTTCATCTATTATTTTCATGGCCACCATATCTTTATTCTCATATGCTATCTGAATCAATTTGGCTATATCAGCAATCTCTCCTTTATTCATATTTGACTGATAAATTTTCCTTACTATTTCTCTCTCATCTTCTATTTCAAAATAATTTAATACCAATTTCGTCAGCTCTGTTTTACTTCCTCGTCCGTCATAAGCCTGCATTACACTATCTAATATTTTTATAGCTATATAATAAGCACTTCCTTTATCATCCAAAATATGACCCCAACCACCAACTCTGATATTTTCTCCTTCATTATTTACTCCATAACAAATCGATCCTGTACCTGCTATTAACAATATACCTTCTTTCCCATTCGTCCCGGCTATTAAAGCTGTTTGAGCATCATTGGTTATTATTAACTTTCCCTTATATCCTATATCTTCTCTTATAATATTTGCTATCTGATCTTGTATGCTTTTCCATGATCCACCCGCTACTCCAATACATATCGCTTTACAATCCTCCAAATTATAACCTTTACTCATTACCCCTTCCTGAAATACTTCTAGAAAAGATTGTCGAGTTGTTTCTAGTCCACTCGATAATATATTGCTTGGCCCAGATATCGCCTCACCGATTATATTTAGATTATCTTTTTCACACATGGTTAATTGCGTCTTTGTTCCTCCACCATCTATACCTATTATATAATCCAATTTTAATTTTCTCCTTTCATCAAAGAAAGTGAGGATTTTCTCCCCACTCTCTCTATAATACTATTTATTAAATGTCGACAAATATTTCTTGTGTGCTTCGAACATTTCATCCAAAATTTTAATAGCATATTTTTGCGAACTAACTAATGGATTTATCATCATGGCCAATAAAGCCTTATTATAATCACCTGATATTACTGCTTCACATGTCGCTATCTCAAACGATTTGATTTGATTTAATAATCCTTTCGTACATTTTGGCATCTTTCCGATGGTTATCGGTACCGGTCCGTTTGCTGTAATCATAGAACTGATTTCTACTACTTCATCATATTCGAATTCTTGCATTGCACCTTTGTTTACTGTGTTTACTACTTGTACATCGCCTTTGTTATTGTATATAGAACTAATTAGGTTGCAGGCCGCATCACTATAATACGCTCCTCCTCTTTGCTCTAACTGTTTCGGCTTCTCTTGTAAATTTTCATCCGTATATAATGAAAATAGCTCATCTTCTAATCGCTTTACATTTTCAGCTCGTGTCCCATTATTATTGAACTTCTCTATAGTTTCTTCTAATACTTCTTTTGCCATATAATAATATCTATGATAGGGGGATGGCAATACTCCTAATTCTTTCACAAATCCATTGACCCATTCCGTCCCTGTTATATTATTCATGCTGTGATTTCCCCACTTGCTAATTACAAAGTCTGTTACATTTTTTCCATCTAAAATAACTTTGGTAACATAACTCATGTGATTTAATCCACCCATAAATATTTGTACATCATCTTTTGGTCGAGCCAATATTTTAGCAATAGCTGTATGCATGTCGAACGGCACATTACATAGCCCTATTACTCTCTTTATATTGCTATATCTATTCACTGCTTCCGTCACCATTCCAGCCGGATTTGTAAAGTTTATTAACCATGCATCAGGACATAACTCTTCAATGTCTTTTGCTATATCTAATATAACTGGAATCGTCCTAAATGCTTTAAACATCCCTCCGGCTCCATTAGTTTCCTGACCAAATACTCCATGACTAAGAGGTATTCTTTCATCTTTAATTCGGGCATCTAACAACCCTACTCTCATTTGTGTTGTAACAAAGTTTGCATCCTTTAAGGCCTCTCGCCGATTCAATGTTAAATAGATCTTTATCGGTAAGCCAGATTTTTCTACCATTCTTTTGGCTAGATTTCCAACTATATTTAACTTCTCTTTTCCGTCTTCACAATCTACTAACCAAATTTCATCTACGGGCAATTCATTGTAACGTTTAATAAATCCTTCGATAAGTTCTGGCGTGTAACTAGAACCGCCTCCAATAGTGACAATCTTTAACATATTTTTCCTCCTAGTCTAAAATTACTCTACTGGATCAACGATTTCTTCAACAAAGAATATTTCACCTCCACGAAGCATTTTTGCTATCATTAGATTCATAGGTCCAAAATAATAAAAATTCTCTTGTATTTCATTAGGCACAGCAGGCGGTAAGCTAAGTGTCACATCATAAACTCTCAACGGTGCTGCTTTTTCTACAATGGGCATAAACAAGCATAAGTCATTAGTGAGTTGCATTAATTGTTCGGTAATTGATTCAATCTCTTCTGGGGTCATAGCCGTAAATAGTTCTTTCAGAAGTTTTGAAACATTATATTCTTTTCCGCTAACTGGAGATACAATTATACGATCTTCACCTTTAGGGATTTTTGGCAAGCCTATTCTAGGAGATGATAACAGGTTACTAAAAGCTTCCCATGGATGAGCATAAGTTCCTGCTCCACCTAAAAATACTCCACCCACAGTATGATCTGGCCCATTTAAATAGGTCCACACAGTACCGCTTTCCATAGGAACATATTTTATATTAAAGCCAAATTCTTGCAACATGGTTGACATCGCTTCTGCTGTTAGCATAAATGTTGGCCAAGAATTTATTGTTGCTATCTCTATTTCTACTTGCTCGCCTTTTTCATTAACCCATTTACCTTCTGCATTACGACTCCACCCGATAGATAACAGTAACTTTTCGGCCTCCTCTGGATTATAATCATAGTTTTTTAAGGTCTTTAAATATTCCGGGTCAACATAAGTTTCTATCATACTTGGTGTTAATCCTGTGTTATATGTGTCACTTAAAAAGCTACCTGGTTCAGCTATTTGTATTAATATATCTCTATTTGTGGCTAAGGACATAGCTTTTCTAACTTCTGGAATATTTACTGGATATTGAGCCTCATTGAATACATATCCGATTTGTGATATTTCAGGTACATAAATTTTACGAAGAGTATCTCTAAATCTTTTATCTACTTGATAGGACATATCTGGCGATAAACCTCCATTTTCTATAGTATACTGTCCTTCCAAAATAGATGTTGCAAAAGCTTCTGCGCTACCTGCCCTTAACCCTCTAATCTTGTCAATATTTAAATCTATCCTATAATTTGGATTTTCTTCAAACATAACTTCTGATGTCGTCGCATTGGTTATAATATATGGCCCAGAAGCTAAAATCTCTCGTACATCTGGCTTATACTTTAACATCCTATTATTTAAATCCGCCAAAAGCGTATTACCCTGAGTAGTAATTTTGTAAGTTCCTGTTTCTGGGTCCACTTCTCTATGATTCAATGCTACATTTTTATATTCTTGAGCAAATTCTCCATATGTTACTGTAGGAGACATTATTGGCAAATTAAATGCTATATTTAATAATAGCGGACTTTCTATAATGTATTCTATTTCTATAGTATGATCATCTATCTGCTTTAAACTAGATACATAAGTCCAAAATGCACTTCGGCCAAGATTTACATAGTAATTAGTCATTACATCACTAGCTGTAAGATGCGATCCATCACTCCATTTTAAACCTTCTTTTAATTTTAAAGTTAGATGTGTACCATCTAGGTCGTAACTTTCTAATAAGCTAGGCTTAAAAACTCTTTCTGGAAAAGGCGAAAAATCACATAAATAATCATATACTAAAGGTTGTATAGACCATCCTATACCGGCCGTATCATATGGATTACCATTAAATGCTGGTGGTGGCTGAATATCTATTAAAGTTGTCAAAACTTTTTCTGTATCCATTACGCCGGTTGAATCTAAATTAAATTTGGTATTCTCTAAAACTATGATTTTTTCTTCTGCTGTATCTCCACCGGCCATACATCCTGATAATAGCATTACCACACCGAGTAAAATTGTAGTTAATTTTTTTTTCATACCCTATAAACCTCCTTATTTTGTACAGCAAATAATAGTTTATATTATCGTATTTCGTATAATCCTCTTTTCTCGCTCTTGTATATTAAATGCTTCTGCATACTTTTTCCTCGCATCAATTCCTCTTATCCTTTTTAAATGAGAATAATATTCTTTATATGGATAAGACGTAGAGTTAAGTGCAAACCAATGATGATTTATTGCTCTATCCCACAGTCCATAACCTTCTTCGGTCACCTCTACATAAATATACGGCTTAAAATCTGTTGGATCTTCCCAGTTTTCAGCATAATATGGTCCACCGGCCCAATGTGCAGGTAACTCACGAGTTATAGATGCGAGGCCTGCATAAAACTGTGCTTGATTCACTATATGATGTGTTAATGAATGATCTTTATGCATGCTATTTTTCCAATGCGTAATCAATACATTAGGTTTATACTTACGAATTAAATCACACAGTTCCCATTTTACCTCTTCATTATTCGGTAATTCTCCATCTACATATTTAAAAACAACGGCCTCACCTCCAGTTCTTTTGCAAACTTATTAGCTTCTTCTATTTTTTGAACTCTATATTCTTCTACTGTTTTATCTTTCGGATTACCTCGTTCTCCACCAGTTAAGGCTACTGTGATAATTTTATCTCCTCTTAACGCTGCTGAAGCTAATACACCGCCGGCCGTTAGCTCCATATCACCAACATGCCCGCCAATCGCCATTATAGTTTTCATAAGAACACCCTTTCTATCACACTATTTTTCTCATCACTTGCCCACTTTTTACTATCTTAAATTTTGCTGATTCATATATATTTCTAGCCGGATTGTTGTCCCCTGTAAATAAAGTCATAAACGTTGCACCTTCGTCTTTTAATCCTTTGCATATAGCATTGTAATAAAACTTTTCCAGCGCCTAATTTCCTATATTCCGAATGAATTCCTATACCAATAAAAAATCCTCGTCCACTTGACTGAATTCTTAATAGCTCAGTAAATCTACATACCTTGTTTCCATTTGCTATAACACTATTTTTCTCATTACTTGCCAGCTTTTTACTATTTTAAATTTTGCTGATTCATATATATTTCTAGCCGGATTGTTGTCCCCTGTAAATAAAGTCATAAACGTTGCGCCTTCGTCTTTTAATCCTTTGCATAGAGCATTAAATAAAACTTTTCCAGCGCCTAATTTCCTGTATTCTGAATGAATCCCTATTCCAATAAAAAACCCTCGTCCACTTGACTGAAGTCTTAATGGTCCAGTAAATCCACATACCTTATTCCCATCTAATATAACCAATACCGGATCTATAGCATTCATTATTCCTTCTCGCCATAACTCGTTTCCTAAATTATCAAAAAGTTCCTTTAATCCTGTATGATGCTCTTTATCTAAATATCCAATTTCTATCCCTCGTTCATTTAAACTTTTAATTTTTTCTTCTATATCTTCTGTATAGGAAAAATCCTTTAATTCTTTAAAATACGTATTCTGGCAAAGCACATCTCGGTAAAATAAGTTTTTAAAAAATATATAGGCCGGTGTACTTACATCAACACCTTGAGAATTTGGATGATCGTATGTTTCATATTCGGGTATATTCCAATCTAAATTAATCGGATTAAAAAAGCTCATTTCATATTTACTAATATTTTCGACTTTTTCTATTTCTTCTAAGTGATTAACCATTTCTCGTCCTATACCACAACGTCGATAATCTGGATCCACAGCAACAAACGTTATAAATCCAGTTTCATTCGCTACAGTGCCATTTATAAAACTTATACACTTTCCATCAGACATAATTATATAATTATATTTTTTATATTGTGTTTCATCTATAAAATATTCTTTAAAAGCTTCTACGGACAAAAGTTTATAAGCCAGCTTATCATAGTTTATTACCTTATTGTATAATTCAACAGCAACTTGAATATTTTCATCCGTCAGTTCTTCTATCATATATTCTTCGGTTACAGTTTCTTCTATCGTTAATATTTCGACCGGTTTTTCTTCTATTATTATACTTATTCCTGGCTCTTTTATTATTTCTACATTATCATCTATCTCTATTTCTACTATTTCATTCTCTTTTTTTAGTATATCATTATCTATCCCTATTTCTTCTACCTCATCTATTTCTATCTTATCTAATTTTACTATCTCATCCTCCTTTTTTAGTATATCATCAACATTCTCCATTTCTTTTTTCATCATCTTCCTCCATCTTAGTAATAAATTTATTAAAGCATCTTATAAATAAAAACCCTAAACTTGCCACAATCAAATTTATAGCTAGAATTAAAGAATAAATAACAAGAGCTTCCTTATTTTCTAACATAAATAGTATTCCCACTACAGCAAAAACTATGAAAATTATTGATATACTTACTAAACCATAGAAGAGTTTTTCAATCTGGTACGCAGTATCTTTTTGGCATGGTGGCACTTAACTTTTCCCCTCTCTACTCCATTATCTTGAATATAAGGAATTAATTCTGGTTCCTCCGTTTCACAAAGTTGATCGGCATTTGGACATCTCGGATTAAACTTACAGCCTTTCGGGAGATTTAACAAGCTTGGCATATCCAAGGATTTAAGAGGTAAACTATTTACAAAGTCGGATCGTCTATCTGGATCAGCCTCTGGAACTGCACTTACTAAAGCGTAAGTATATGGATGTTTAGGATATTCTATAGTTTTTTGGATTTGGCCTATTTCTATTTGTCTACCTAAATACATTACAACAATTCTACCGTGGGCTGCTATATATCTTGCAGTACCTAGGTCATGGGTTATATACATAAAGGATATTTTATGTTTTTTATTCATTTTAGTCATAAGATCTAATAATGAAATTCTAAGAGATACGTCCACCATTGATACAGGCTCATCTGCTACAATTAACTTAGGTTTCATAGAAAGTGCTCTTGCTAGCAAAACTCTTTGTCTTTGACCACCACTTAATTGGTGAGGGTATTTTTCTAAAAATTGTTCTGGAGGAGTGAGGCCCACTTCTTGTAAATATTCTATTAGTAATTCTATGGCCGCCTTACTTCCCTTTACTATCTTATGTTCATATAACGGAATTGATAAAGACTGGAAAATAGTTTTATTTGGATTTAATGCTGCAAAAGAATCTTGATGCACCATTTGAACTCCTAATCTATAACTTTTAAAATCATGACCTGTAAGTTGACTAATATCTTTACCCTGATACAAAATTTGTCCACTAGTAGGCTTATGAACTCCTACGATAACTTTTCCCAACGTAGTTTTGCCGCTTCCACTTTCTCCGATTACAGCAATAATTTCGCCTTCTTCTATCGTTAGGTTAACATCTATTACGGCTCCAATAACACCTGCTTTTTTATTACCACTTGGAAAAATCATATTAACATTTTTTAATTCCATCAATGACATAATACAGCTACCTCCTCCCATTTATAACATCTAGATAATTGGCCTGTTTCCGGTGAACTGTACATTTGATCAGTAAGTTCTTTGTTTCCGTCACAATTTCCTTCTATATGAACTTGGCAACGAGGTGCAAACCTACAAATATTCGGTAGTCTTAACATGTTTGGCGGATATCCAGGTATTGCTCGCCTTTTTGTTATGTCATCCTTTAAGGATGGGATAGCATGCATTAGGCCGTACGTGTATGGATGTTTTGGCGTTTTAAATACATGCTCTACTTTTCCATATTCTACTAATTGTCCAGCATACATAACGCCGATTCTATCTACTATCGATCCAATAATAGAAACATCATGTGTCAAGAATATCATTGTTATGCCTCTTTCATGATGAATTTTTTTCAAAATGTCAATTATATACCATTGTGTTATAACGTCTAGAGCCGTAGTAGGCTCATCTAGAATTATTACATCTGGTTCTAACACTAAACTTAGGGCTATAATCGTCCTTTGTTTCATACCGCCACTTAATTGGTGCGGATAGGAATTTAGGACACGTTCCTCCAATCTAACTTGAGTTAAAACTGTTTTAGCTTTTTCGATAATTTCATTTTCTTTTAAATTAGGATTATGTGCCCAAGCCGTTTCCAAAAAGTGTTCTTTAACCAATAAAGACGGATTTAAAACATTTTGTGTAGCTTGAAAAACAGTGGCAATTTTACTCCATCTATATTTTTGATAGTCATCTGGGCCGAGTTGCAATAAATCTACAGTTGTTCCATCCGGGGCGTGATAATGTATCTCTCCTTCGGATATTTTTCCAGGTGGTTTTATAGTTTGTAAAATTCCTGAAGCCATGGTTGATTTTCCACTGCCACTTTCTCCTATTATCCCAACTATATCTCCTTTGTATATCGTCATACTAATATTATCGCATGCTCGCAACGGACCACTGGGTGTTTTAAAATCAATACATAAATTTTTAATTTCTAAAATCGGTTCCACGTCATATTTCCTTTCCATAATATTATTTCTCTCCTCCTTTTTTTAAGAAGGATTGATTTAATTTCTCAACCTTGGATTTAATGCATCATCAAGTCCTGTTGCAAACATATAAGCTCCAAATTGAAATATTATTATACTAATAACTGGCGATAAGAAATATACCATCGAACTAGATCCTAATAACGCTCCCGTTTGTGATAAGGATATCTGTATCATCATGCCCCAGTGATTTCCTTGAAATGGTACCAGTCCTAAATACATTAAGCCGACGCTGGCTAAAATTGCACCTTTCATTATTACAATAAAATTGACAGCTATATAAGAAACAATATTTGGCATTATATCATTTATTATAATCGTCCTTTTACTAAGTCCCATAATTTGGCTAGCCTCAATAAAATCTTTATGCTTAATCAACAATACTTGTGATCTTATCGCCTTAGCTAGGCCAGCCCATGACCATAAACTAAGAACTAAACCAAAAGTAAGTTGATTACGAATTTCTATTACCATAGACAAAATCATTGTAACGGGAAAGCTTGGAATAGTTAGTACAATACTAGTTATCATCATTAAAAATGCATCTGTTTTACCACCTAGTAATCCGGATAAGATACCTATAGTACAAGCGAAAATTAAAGAAAAAATTGCTGCGTAAGTTGCTACTAATAAAACATCTCTGGCTCCTAATATTAGCTGTGTTAACGTATCCTTGCCAGCAAAGTCTGTACCTAACCAATGCTTCCATGATGGTGGTTGCAATCTATTTAAATAATCTGATTTCGGAGGTGACAAAAATATAGGCCCACATATTGCTATTAATAGGAAGATAACTAAAATAATTAGGCCCACCCTAGACATTTTATTATTCCACATAATTCTAAAAAAGCTTCTGAAGCCACTTTCTCGGCGAAAATTAACTGTTTTACCTTTTTTCTTTATTACATCCATTCTTTACCCTCCTATTTTAATTACCTCTTAATCTTGGATTTAATATACTATATAAAAATTCTGCTAATAAACTCGATAGCACAACCATAACAATTATAATTAAAAACATTCCTTGCATTAACGGAAAATCACGTCTGCCAATTGCTACACTCAGATAAAATCCAACACCTGGATACAAGAATAAATTTTCAATCAATGGTGAACCACCAAACATTAGCCCAAAAGACACCGCTAAGCTTGTAACCATAGGCAAAATAGCATTCCTACCTAAATAATGTATTAATATTCTCTTTTTAGGTAACCCCCTAACTTCTGCATATGTGATGTAATCTTCACCTAGGACCATTAATGAATTCGCTTTCATTGCTACAGTCCAAGTAGAAACTGTCGTAATAAAATAAGCCAAAACCGGTAATGCTGCATGTTGCAATACATCAAAAATAAATGGCCCATTAAATCCAACCGTAACACTTGAACCATAGGCTCCTTTTGATGGTAGCCATCCAAGCGCTACAGCAAATATAAATACTAAAATATACGCTACAATATAGTCTGGTATAGATCCAAAAATGGATTGATATACTGCTATAGCTATATTTAACGCCTTCTTTCGCTTCCATGCAACATATATACCGAGTAAAACTCCAATTGTAAAAGAAAATAATAAAGATATACTTAGTATTAACATAGTCCACGGCAATGCTCCACCAACAATTTCTGATACTGGCTTTTTATAGGCCATCGAAAATCCAAGATTTCCTGTAAAAATTCCTATAACATAAGCTATAAATCGTTCCCATATAGGCTCTGTTGGATCGTAATTTAACTGCGTAATTGCTCTTTCGTATGCTATATCATATGGTAAGGCTTCTGCTCTAACTATCTCTTGGGCCAAAATATCTACCGGATCTCCTGGCATAAATTGAATAACGACAAAAACAATAACCAAAGATATAGCCATCGTGAAAAGTGCCATTCCAATCTTTTTCAAAAATATCCCTCCTTAACTGTGGAAAAAAATATATTTTTATCTTTCATATTTATATATTTTTAGTGCTTCCTGGACATATCCATTTGCATTTTTTAATTTTTCTGTCGCCTGTTCTTTACTACAATTTAATTTAATCATAACAATAGCCGTTTTCACATGAAAATCACATTTTGATAAAACTTCTTTTGCAAATTCATTAGTACAGTTTGTAGTTTGCATAACTAATCTAATAGCTCTATCTAAAAGCTTTTCATTAGTGGCCTTCATGTCTACCATATAATTTTGATAAACTTTACCGAGTTTAATCATACTACCAGTTGTTAGCATATTTAAGACTAATTTTTGAGAAGTCCCTGATTTCATCCGAGTTGACCCTTGTATAACTTCAGGTCCAACTTGTGGGGCAATTGTTAATTTAGCTATTGAGTTTAACTCTGAATCTAAATTATTGCATAATCCTATTGTTGTTGCTCCAATTGTATTAGCGACAGATATCGCTCCCAAAACATACTGAGTACGTCCGCTAGCTGTTATACCAACTACTATATCTTTTGCTGTAATTTTTAATTGCTCAACTAAATTAGATCCATCTAAAAAACTATCCTCGGCACCTTCTACTGGATTTCTTAATGCTGTATCTCCTCCAACTATATATCCTTGTACTAAATCAGGATCTGTCCCAAATGTTGGATTACATTCAGAAGCATCCAAAACTCCTAACCTTCCACTAGTCCCGGCTCCAAAATAAAATAATCTGCCTCCTTTTTTAAACGCTTCTGTTATATAATCTACGGCCAAGGCTATTTTGACCGCTTCTTTTCCGACAGCTTGGGCTACTAGCTTATCCTGTTCATTGATTAGCTTTACTAACTCTAATGTGGATATTGAATCGATGTTTTTAGTAGTTTCATTATTTGTTTCTGTTGTTAAGTAGCCTAAATTTAACGGCTTAACTTCCATAAATTATCTCCATTTCTTTAATAATTTTATCCTTAAGTGCTACATCTAAACATTTTCCTCTTTGTTCTTCTAGTGCCCATAAAACGGCTCCAATACCTGGTGGAACTATTAATGTAACATACTCGATTTTCATATTCGTTAATTCGTTAACATGCTTTTTGAAAGCATCTCTTAAAATATCTGACTTCGGTTTTGCCCATACAGATCCGGCTAAAATTACTGTTACTTTGTCACAATCTTTAGGATCAAAATTTAAGTTATTCATACATCCTACTACAGAATTAGCCGTCTCTTTCGTTACATGTTCTACAATCTTCAATGCAACCACATCACCTATCTGAGCATACTTAATCAGTAATTCAATATATGACAAATGTATAACTGGTTTTTTATATAACTCTGAAATTGAATCTAAAAGATATGTTTGATCTTTTTCACAGCCTAATAATTTTAATACTTCTTGTGTAAATTTTGTTTTCTTTTCACCCCTAAAAACTGAACTATATGCATATCTTATTATTAATCTGGTTATAAAAGCTCCCCCTGCGTCGTCGCCGACTATATCTCCTATACCACCAACCTGTAGCTGATTTCCTTTCGGATCAATTCCTACCGTTACTGTCCCTGTTCCGTTTATTGAACATACTCCGGACTCACTTACTGCTTTAATCCCTAAAAAACCATCGTTTGTTATAATTATTTTCTTTATCCCTAATTTCAATAATCGCTCTTCGATCGCTTCCTTTTGACTTACAGTATCGACTCCTGCTAATCCAAAAACTCCAACTTCTAGGTCCTTATAACTTACTTCTGATTCTTTTAGTAACTTGTCTACTTGCTCTTTTATTATCCTAAGTGAACCATCAAAACTATCCTTAAGTCGCTCATGTGAACATGTACCATCTCGAATGTGTGAAATCATTTTTCCTTCATTAGTAAATAGAAAATAATCAGTCTTACTGTTTCCTCCATCGACTCCTATGACCATTTTTGTTAATCTCCTTTGCTAATATCCTTTGATTTTTTTATATTGTGTTAGGATATGGAAATATATCTTGATTTATTCAAATCATACAAAAAATTTCTAGATATTTTCCAATCTACATAAAAAAAGTCCCATTATTACTAGTCTTATTCTAGTATTTTTGGGACTGACTCAATTATTTTTAATTTATATAATACTAAATCTATATATTGTTGTATTATTATATTCTTGCTCACTTTTTAAAATACTATCACTTTTATTGCATTCATCCTTTCCTATAGGTAACTGCTGTGCTTCAAAGCATATCCCATCATGTTTTTCAAATATCTTCCCGCCTACCAACTTTTTATAAGTAGGAAAATTTGAACTATATATTACTACTGCATCATATGTTGTATCCATGGTCATCTTTCGTCCACTTTTTTCACATATCATAATAACACAATCTTTTTTTATCTCTTTACTCTTCTCCAAT
The DNA here is from genome assembly GCA_002007295.1 of Candidatus Epulonipiscioides saccharophilum. Taxonomy (GTDB): domain Bacteria; phylum Bacillota; class Clostridia; order Lachnospirales; family Cellulosilyticaceae; genus Epulonipiscioides; species Epulonipiscioides saccharophilum. Next base: position 16,788 of record LNZM01000116.1, read on the forward strand.
AAAAATGGATGATCATATCCTGAAGCTAACTTTAATGCTTCGTCATTTATATCTTTACCAATCTTCTTGGCTACCTTAAAATCAAACGCACTAACTTCGCTTACATCTATTAATCTTCCAGTCGGTATTAAATACTTATCTCCCTCAGCTACAAAATTAGACTTTAACTCTAATGTATGATCCAATATATTCTCTTTTACATCACCTGATAAATTAAAATAACTATGATTTGTTAAATTTAGTAATGTTTTTTTATCCGTTTGTCCTGTATACGTAATCGATAAAGAGTTATCATCCGATAATGTATATATTACACTCACATGTACTGTTCCTGGAAAGCCTTCCTCACCATCTTCACTCACTAAGCTTAAGGTTACACTATTGCTTTCTAAATTTTCTACCGTCCATATTTTTTTGTCAAATCCAATATTGCCTCCATGTAAACAATTTCCGTTATTGTTACCTGGTAACTTGTACATTACTCCATTTAATGTGAAATGAGCTCCTCCTATCCGCCCACTCGTCCTACCTATAATTGTTCCTAAATAACCTGGATTCTCTGCGTACTCTTGGTAATCTTCATATCCTAATACTACATTCTCGAAGTTTCCATGCTTATCTGCAACCATTATTTTTCTTATAATTCCACCTAAAGTTAATATTTCTACGCTCATTCCATTTATATTAGTTAAAGTAATAACTTCTACTTTTTTATCATTTATATTCATAGACGATGCTCCGCTCCTCGCTTTAATAGTCACAAAAATATAATTAACTTTATTTATAAACAATTTTCCGTAAACATTTTAAATCCATGTATCCCTTTATCATTTAATTTAAACACACCCGCATCTTCTAAAACTCGACTGAATTTATCTCCTAACGCTTTTATTACATATTCATCTATGTCTTGATCTGCCGAATATCTCTCTTTTAATTCTATAGCCCAATTTTTATGATACTCTGCTACTTCTACTTGCTCTCCTATAATATAATCCTTAACTACCGAAAGTTCTTCTAACAATCGTCCGGGCAATACAGCTAATCCCATAACTTCTATCAAACCAATATTTTCTTTTTTTATATGATGAACATCCTGGTGTGGGTGGAATATTCCATCCGGAAATTCTTCCGTTTGCCTATTATTCCTTAAAACCAAATCCATTTCATATTGCTTACCTCGCCTACGACAAATCGGCGTAATTGTATTATGCGGTATTTCTCCTGAAAATGCTAGAATGTCCTGACTTGGATCACTATAATTTCTCCATGCATCTAAAATTTTAGTACCCACTTTTACCAAAGAATCCTTGTTAGAACTAATCAGTCTAATAGTTGACAGTGGCCAATTTATAGCATGCGCACTTACATCATCTTCACTTAAATTTATATCAAAAAGTTTTGTCGCATCAGTCATTGGAAAAATAAAATTTCCGCCCTGATAATGCTCATGTGATAAAATTGATCCGCCAACAATAGGTAAGTCAGCATTCGAGCCAATAAAATAATGTGGAAGTACTGTGGTGAAATCCAATAATGTTTTAAATGTTTCTCTATTAATTTGCATCGGTATATGACTTGTCGATAACACAATACAATGTTCATTATAATATAAATATGGCGAATATTGCATACACCAATCTCGATTATTTAATTGCATTCTCACCATTCTATGATTAGCTCGATCCGGATGATTTATACGTCCCTCATAACCCTCATTCTCTTCGCACAATAAACATTTCGGATATGACGAACTCGGTGCTAGCTTTTCTAACGCAATCTGTTTCGGATCTTTTTCCGGCTTAGAAAGATTTATTGTTAATACTAAATCACCGTATTTTGATTTCGCAGAATAAACTTTATTTTTAGCAATTCTATCCACTTTAATATAGTTAGCACTCTTACTTTGGTTGTAAAACCAATCTGTAGCCACTTTTCTATTCATAGCATAAAATGCCCAAAATTTTGTATTAACAACCGACGGCTTATCCAAAAATACATTCATCAATGATGAAGAAAAAATATCTCTCGCAGCCATATTATCTTCTATAATATTATCTTGGATTGCTTCATCGCAAATAGCATCTAACGTTTCATATAAGTTCAAAGTACATACACCCTCCGAACATTCTGGTTCATCTTTTTTTAACATAGCCAAAAGCCTATTTTTAACATATATAATATCTTCTGTTGTTATTAATCCGTTCTCCAGACTTAAAGCTATCAATCTATTAATTAACATATTTACAACTCCCTTTTCATATTGGTCAAAATGTAACTGCAGTTTTTTAGACTGCAGTCAATCAAACTAACTCTTATTCTGCTATATCTTTCACTTTGGTAGGTCCTTCTCCTATTTCAGCAATATAAAAACCTGCTTCATATCCTATTTTATCTAAATATTCTTTCCCAACCTTCTCTATAAAATCTTCAATATTATCATTTTTTACAATAGCCAATGAACAACCGCCAAATCCTGCACCTGTCATTCTCGCACCCAAAACACCCTCTTGCCTTTGTGCAGCTTCAACTAAGGTGTCCAATTCTATCCCCGTTACTTCGTAATCATCTTTAAGGGATTGATGAGATGAATTTAATAGCTTCCCAAATTTGATCAAATCATTATCCTTAAATGCTTCTGCCGAAGATTTTGTTCTAATGTTTTCAGTAATAGCATGTCGGGCACGCTTATATTCGTTATCCGTTAACAAATCTTTATTAGCCTCTAAATCTTCCAAAGCAATTTCACACAATGTTGTTGCTATAATTTTAGATTGAAGTTTAGCAAGTGCACTATCGCATTCAGCTCTTCTTTCATTATATTTAGAATCTGCTAATTCGCGTCGCTTATTAGTATTCATTATTACAATTTTTGTGTCTGGCATACAAACTGGGATATACTCAAAATCTAATGTATTACAATCTAATAAAATTGCTTGATCCTTTTTGCCCAAAGATATAGCAAACTGATCCATAATACCGCTGTTAACACCAATGTATTCATTTTCCACCCTTTTACCCAAAAGTGCTGCTTCCACTTCTGTGATAGGTAAGTCAAATAAATCTTTGAAAATTTGTATAAATAACAATTCTAATGATGCTGATGACGATAACCCGGATCCATTTGGAATATTTCCATACACTATTGTGTCGAAGCCCTTATCAATTTGCGGATATTTTTCTATTAAAAATTTAGCTACTCCTTTTGCATAATTGGTCCAGTTATCCTTTTTATCATACCCTAAATTATCTAGACTGAATTCAATAACACCAAGTTCTTCAAAGTTTTTTGAATAACATCTAACTATTTTATCGTCCCGTTTTGCTGTTGCTGCATAAGTTCCAATTGTAATCGAACATGGAAATACTAACCCGCCATTATAGTCTATATGCTCACCTATCAAGTTAATTCTTCCTGGTGAAAAATAAATCACTGCCGGTTCCTTATTAAAAATTTTCTTAAAACATTCTCTTAACATGTATATATTGCCTCCTTCATCTAAATTTATATTTTCATTATATATTGCATACCTCAATAAAACAAGTCTAATTTATTTAATATTACTTTTTTTTCCTGATTTTTAAAAGTAAAATTACATAATAATTTCTTTTACATTACGATTATCTTGAAATGGTATTTTTCTTATACTTCACTGCATATATAATTTTATATACTTTATATTCTTACTTAATCCAATTTTTACAAATAATTTGATTGTTGTTTTAAAATCTTGAACCACTATATATATATATATATCTAAGTTTAAATTTTTAAAGTCAAACTTAATGTTTCAAATAAATATTTATGCGATATTGATAATAAATATGACAGAGTGTAATTTCATGATCATATCGATGATAATTATATCTCAGCTTTTATTTTTACATCGATTGATACAATATTAAATACTAATAATCTTAAGGAGTGAATTTATGAATAAAAAATTTGTAGCTATCTTATTAACTTTAGCCATGTCTTCTACATTAATGGCCACCACCTCTTCAGCAGAATATATTAGTAAATCTAAGGCCAAAGAAATCGTTTTAGCCCATGCTGGCGTTTCCGCCACAAATGCCACTTTTGTAAAAACCGAGTTAGATACCGAAAATGGTAAACACGAAATTGATTTAGAATTTTTTGTCCCTTTCTCCATTAATGGAATATCTGTTTATAAAGAATATGATTACGATTTAAATGCTTTTAACGGCGCTATTTTAT
>LNZM01000117.1 GCA_002007295.1 Candidatus Epulonipiscioides saccharophilum
AGTAAATAGAACTGGAAAGTATACAGCTGTGAAAGATAGTATGAAAGTATCTGTGATTGTAACAAAATTGTGTTCAGGCTAGCCGGCTGCAGAACTGGTCACCTTTTCAAGGCACATTTTTTTTTACACTTTCAACACATTTATTCTCCTCTCTCTGTCTTCAGAAAATGATGACCTTTTCTCAAAAATGAAAGGGATAAATGATAAATGACGTACCCATTGCGCCAACGCACTTTCCATGAATTCCTCTATTATCTCCATGATGTTAGGGTCCATTGTTGTGTCTCGAGAGCTTTAAAAACCCTAAAGACGGCAATTAAAATATTAATATCAGCGCTGCGCGTGTAAATGACTCAAAGAGAGAGACTCCATGTTGTGTCAAGTGAAGTAGTTTGACATTTCTGCGGCCCTTCCCCAGCCTCCACCTCTCTGTCTCTTCCTCTCTGCGTGTGTCAGTTAGTTTCATTGCAAAACCACACCGGAATTTTTCAAAACGCACGTTGCTATTTTTTTTTTTCAAGCTGACGTTAACTCACGCCCTAAACTCGTGGGCCAGCCTTCACAGGGATCCTTATAGTTTTCAAACATATATATATATATTAAAAATTATATATGACAGAAAGGAGCTTTGGGTTTTACGTGGAGAGATGAATCGTCTGGGGCCTTGAAATTATGCATTATATAAGAAAAGAAAATAATGAAATTTTAAATGAGTATGCTTCACAGATGAAATCTTATAAAGACAAATATAAAATGGAATTTGATAAGTTATATAAAGAAATAGAAAAAATACAAAAGTTAAATTTAGAAGAAGAAGGAATAAGAGATAAATGTGTGAATGGAGTTAAGAAGTGTGATATTAAGATATAAATAGAGATAATGGAAAGAAGAGGGGAGGGGGAGAAAAAAGAGGGGGGAAGAGGGGCTGAGCAGGGGTTGCATGGAGCAACAACAGGATCTCTGGAACATTACCACACGATGACAAACTCTTATCGAGCTCCTGTAATGACTTGCGTACAGGATAATCTTTTAAAAAGCTCCTGCTATCTTTTAAACAACTCTTTTGTGGCTTCTACGCGTGCATGGCTCTTCTTTTACAAAAGCAAAAGTGGAATCAATGCGTTCATTGTGTCAGGAGCGTGGTGCTTCCTCTGTCAATTACTGCAGTGTGGTCTGCAGCTCCTGCACAGGCTAGTTCTGAGTCAGAGAAAGAGAGAGGCTAATGATTTGCTAACAAGGTTAAGACTTGTGGAGAAAGTAGGATACACAGACTTCATTGGATTGACAGACCTAATTACAGAAAACCAATTAAAAAAGATGGCTTGGACACCAATTGTGAGACATTCTCAGATTAAACACACTCACAGTCCATTCAACAAAGAACTTGAAGAATACTTCACTAAAAGAAATATCAAAGAGTTCGATAAAAACAACGTTGCATATAGACAAAAGTTAGCAAAGAAACAAAGATACACTTGCTCTATGTGTGGTAAATCCATTACGAACTATAAAGAAGGATTAGAAACGCACCATAAAATACCAAGAGATAAAGGTGGTACTGATGAGTATAAAAACTTACAATTAGTACACATATCCTGTCATATAGAATACCATAGATTATTCCCTGTATCCCTGTAAAAGGAGTAATTCCAACAGATACAGAAATCCAGAAAGCGGTTAAAGATATCAGGAACAAGAAAGAAGCAGGGTTAGTGTAACAAGACTAAAGGATAAATGTATGCTTGAGCCGTATGAGGTGAAAGTCTCACGTACGGTTCTTAGGCGAGAAAGAGGGAGTAATCCCTCCGACTTAGCCGACAAAAGACGGAGATAACATCGAAGTCTTACCTATTGCTATAATCGGATTGCTGCCATGTTTGTGGGTTTGAAGGAGAAATATTAATAAATCATAAATTAGATTGGGAATGTCCTAATTGTGAGAATACAGATCATAATAAAATGAATGTAATAAGAAGGACCTGCGGATATTTAGGTGATAATTTTTGGAATTTTGGGAAAACCAAGGAAATCAAAAACCGAGTACTACATTTATAAATATTTTTTCCTAGGGGCGTTGAAAAATTTTTAAAACTAGTTTAGACTGCATATAAAACGTTATTTAGGAGGAAAAAATGATATCAGCGGGAGATTTTAAAAACGGTGTTACAATAGAATTAGACGGAAACCTATGTCAAATTATAGAGTTTCAACATGTTAAACCAGGAAAGGGAGCCGCATTTGTTAGATGCAAAGTAAAAAATGTAAAGACAGGTGGAGTAATTGAGCGTACTTTTAGACCTTCGGAAAAAGTGCCAAAGGCGCACATAGACAGAAAGGATATGCAGTATTTATACCAAGACGGCGAGTTATGTCATTTTATGGACAACGAAACATATGAGCAGATAGCTGTCAACCAAAAAGATGCAGAAAGCAGTTTAAAATTTGTTAAGGAAAATGAAATGGTTAAAGTATTATCTCATGAAGGCAAAGTTTTTGGTATTGAGCCACCTATTAATGTTGACTTGGAAGTTACTGAAACTGAACCAGGTATTAAGGGTGATACTGCTCAAGGAGCAACTAAACCAGCTATAGTAGAAACCGGAGCTAGAGTTATGGTTCCTCTATTTATTGAACAAGGCGAAAAAATTAGAATTGATACTAGAACCGGTGAATATATGGGCCGCGCCTAACAATTATTGAGACACGCTGGTCGTGTCTTTTTTTTATTTTGCTTTCTATGACCTAAACTGAGTTAACAAAATTTTATATTTTTTATATTAATGCCGATTATATTATAAGTCAGTTACCCCTCCGCATAAATGCGGGGCTTGTATCTAATCTACATGTAGTACAATCAACTTTTTATTAAAGTCTCTTACCTTAAACGATGGATACAATAGGCTTACTGATGAAAACCCTATAGAAAAATATATAGTTAAACTGCCTTATATAGAGAAACTAAATTGTTTGAGATAATTCAGTTTCTCTTCCCATTTGTTATAAGTTTCTTTATCTGCAAAATTGACAAGTGCCCTTGCTACATTATGATTTACATTTGCAACGAAACTATTTTCTTGTCAAGATAATTTTTTATATAATATGAAAGTTATGCAAGGAGTTAGAGCAATTCCTCCCTACGCCTAAAGGCGAGGGCTTCCTTACCTAAGCTTGGTGAATTAATGAAGTTTTATATTAATATTGATTATAGCTACAATGAATTTTTAATATAAAAATAATTATAGAACACTTAAGTTACGCTAGCATTACTGTAACATTAAATATCAGTTAAGCTTAGATTATTTTTGGTTTTCGTTTAGATTGAATTTATTGAATTTAAATTAAGTCAAGATTACGGCAATACTAAATTTTAGTATCAATTTTATTCCAAAATTTATTATAGAAAGGAATGATTGTTATCATTCGAGAGAATCAAGAGTTAGTCTTTGGGCTAGACATTGGAACAAGAACAATTATAGGAATTGTAGGATACAAAAGAGGTAATAAATTCGTTGTTATAAAAAGCGCATTAAAAGAACATGAAGAAAGAGCTATGATAGATGGTCAGGTTCATGACGTTTCTAAAGTGGCCTATACCGTAAATTGTGTAAAAGAGGAAATCGAAAAATCCATTGGCCGAAAATTAACTGAAGTTTCTATAGCAGCAGCAGGTAGAGTTTTGAATACTCAAGTGGTAGAGTTTACCAAAGAATATAATCATACTATCTTATTTAATAAATCCTATGTAGATGAATTAGAATCTTTAGCGCTAAAGTTGGCGGCCAAAAACCTAGAAGAAGAATTAAGAAGCAGTAGCGAAAATTATGATTGCGTCGGTTATTCGGTTATTACTTATATGTTAGAAAATCAATCTATTATTCAATTAGAGGGCCAAAGCGGCAAAAGTGCTAGCGTTAAATTAATTGCTACTTTCTTACCTAAAGTTGTCATGGAAAGCTTAAGAGAAGTTACTAAACGTGTCGGCCTAACTGTTGCTCATTCCACGCTAGAGCCTATAGCAGCAATCACCGCAGTCATCCCTATAAATCTTAGAGTCTTAAATTTGGCTTTGGTCGATGTCGGAGCCGGTACTAGCGATATAGCTATAACTAATTCCGGTTCTGTTTTAAGTTATGGTATGATACCTTTCGCCGGTGATGAAATTACAGAAGTGATTGCTCAACGATATTTATTGGATTTTAATGTTGCTGACAAAGTAAAAAAGGATTTGGCCAATTCCACTATCATAGAATTTCATGATATAATAAACCGTAAATATAAAATAAGCAGTAAAGAAATTTTGGACCTAATATCTCCTATAGTAACTAATTTAGCAACTTTAATAGTTGATAAGATTATAGAATTAAACGGTGGAGTATCCCCTAGAGTAATTTTTTGTATTGGTGGTAGCTCTCAGGTGGTTGGTTTAACTGAAAAAATAGCCGAACGTGCGAAAATAGATATCGCACAAGTAACCATTAGAAGCGGTGAGCAAGTCGAGGGTGTTATAGATGAGAAGAAAGAGGTCTGTGGGCCACAAGTTATCACACCGTATGGGATTTGCTTAGTTGGGGCTAACGAAAACATCACAAAATCTATAAATATTATAGTAAATGGTGAGCACTACGAATTAAAATCCGATAACAAATTTTCTGTAGTAAATGTTATGGATCTGGATGATTTCAAAAATAAGTCTTTATTTGCGACTAAGGGTGAAAGTTTAATATTTACATTAGACGGAAGAGAGATTATACTAAGAGGTGAATTCGGAATTCCCGGAGAAATATTATTAAATGGAAAGATTACGAGCTTAGATTCCGAAATAAAGTCAGGAGATCAAATTTTAATTAAATTTGGTGTTCAAGGTAAAAATGCTACCAAAAAGATTAAGGATTATATCAAAGATCCTATTGTGGTATATATAGAAGATAATGAAATAACGCTACCAATCTTTATGAAAGATGGAGATGTTTTGGATTCGAATTACGATATAAAAACAGGTGATAAAATAATAAGTATGGGGGCTAGCAATCTTAAAGAGTTAATCACTATGTATAAAGGATCCAAAATTGACACAATTTATGTTAACGGAGAATTAGCAGATCAATGGTATATTTTAGAGGATAATGATATAATAACAACGAAAGGATTCTTTGAAAAAAAGAAAGAAATACCTGTAGAACCAGAACTAATTACACCAGATCTAAGTTATACCCAAACAAAAACTTTTACAAATCCGAGATCTTTTCTAAACGCAGATGGCAAAATAGGAAAAACGATAGATGTAAGAGTCAATGGAAAACTTATAAAAATGCGTGGTATGGACGAATATATGTTTGTAAATGTTTTTGATTATATCGATTTTGATTTAAATGCTAAACGTGGAAATATAGAATTAAGACTAAATGGCGGAGATGTTTCCTTTACTCAGATACTGAAAAATGGAGACAACATAGAAATATTTTGGCAGACATAAGGACGGGGGAAAGTATTGAATGAAAAAAACAATTCTTAAAGGAGCAGCTATTTTAGCGGTTGCTTCTTTTATAAGTAAGATAATAGGAATGTTATACAAAATACCAATAACAAATTTAATAGGGGATCAGGGGAATGCGTTATATGCTAGTGCATATAACATATATATATTAATCATAACTTTAACAGCAATAGGTATGCCAACGGCCATATCCAAATTAGTATCGGAAAGAAGGGCCGTAGGCGCAAATTTAGAAGCGCACAGAGTATATAAAATAGCTTTAACATATAGCTCCATTACATCAATAGTATTAGCCACTATGCTATGGGTAGGAGCAGAATTTATAGCCGAATTAATGAAAAATAAAGATCTAACAATGCCGTTAAGAGCTTTAAGTCCAACTTGTGTTATCGTAACAATCATGGCCGTTACAAGAGGATATTTACAAGGTATACAGGATATGGCTCCAACGGCTATTTCTCAAATTATAGAACAAATATTTAATGCAATATTTAGTATATTATTAGCATTTATATTTATAAGATATGGTGTGATCGCTGCCGCGACAGGTAGTACTGTGGGCACAGGTTTAGGTGCTGTATTTGGATTAATTGTTATTACTTTCATATATTGCAAATTAAAGCCAATATTAGACATAAAAAGAAATCATAAGTCGAGATTTACCAATGAATCTAGAAAAAAAATATTGCACGCAATTTTAATAACTATAATCCCGATTGTTCTTAGTACATCAATATTTGCAATAATCACAAATATTGACACTTTAATGTTAAATACTTATTTACCACGCTTAGTAGAAGAAATTTTAAAAAACAATAGTTTACCATTAGATGTAACAAATGGTTCGACTATGACAGTAAGTGAAATAACAAATAGTTTAACAGGACAATATCTTGGAAAATATCTAACTTTAATAAATGTCCCTGTAGCTGTAATACTAACCATAGCCATGGCCGCTACACCTTCGATAGCAGACAGTGTGACAAGAGAAGAGCATGAAGAAGTAAGAGAAAAAATTAATATGATTGTTAAAGTCGGTATGCTAATTGCTGCTCCATCGGCTGTTGGCCTTACGTTATTTAGTGATCCAATAATGAAAACTCTGTATATGCAGTCGCCGGATGGACATAAACTGCTTATGTATGGTAGCGTCTCGATAATATTTATAGCATTAGCGCAATTAACTACTGGTGTTTTACAAGGTATGAGTTTACAAATGGTGGCTACGAAAAATGCTTTTATAGCATGTATAATAAAGATAGTTTTTAATTTTATATTTTTACAATTTCCATATATTAATATTTATTCTGTTGTATATAGTACAACAATATGTTATATTATCTTTGCTATATTAAATTTAAATTACTTAAAACGAAAAATAGGCTTTAAATTAAAATATAACTCTATGATAATTAGACCTCTATTTGCTGCGGCTTGGATGGGTCTAATGGCTTTAGCTATATATGAGATAATATATTATATATCCAAAAGTATGATTATATCATTATCAGGGGCGATTTTATCGGCTATGATTTTTTATTTGATAATTGGTATATTCGTAAAAGCAATAACGATAGAGGATCTAAACAATATACCTGGCGGAAGTAGGCTGATCCCATTAGTAAGAAAAATAACGCATTAAAATTTTAGGGAATAAATCAAGCAAGTGGAAGTAGGCTTGTCCCATTAGTAAGAAAAATAATGCGTTAAAATTTTAGAGAACAGGTCAAGCACAAATTTTTATAATAGTCATATATTATTTTTATATAATCGACTTACAACGAAATGGCGGATATATTTTACGGCTAGTTACCGAAGAAAACCCTGCAAATATTCTTTGTAGATGTTACGAAGTCTTAAATTACATTAATGTCTAAAATTTCGTTTTGATATAAAATTAATATAGTAAAATTATATGTAATGATGAATAATATATGAACGATTTTAAATAAAATTTTATCTGACTGCTTGACTAGCAGTCTTTTCGCATTCATATTTTAGTATTTGTTTGGATATAATAAAAGAAAAAGGAAATGAGGGGATATATGTGGGAATTGAAACTATTTTTATGCAATTTATATTAGTAATATTTTTCGTTGGAATTGTAAATAGTTTAATAGGCTTTTTTAAATTAAGAAAAGTGTTAAAAGATAATCAAGACAATCCAAATGTCACAGGCATAGCAATTGTAAATGGCAAAATAGAAATAATAGAAAAGAAAGAAGAATTAAGAAACGATAATATCCAAGTAAAAGCATATTGCTGTAATAAATTAATCAACAAAGAAGATGCTTATCGACTAGTAAAAGGCGGAACAGAATATTATTTTTGCTCTTGGGAGTGTGAAGAAAAATTTAGAGATAGTTTGACATAATTTGACACAATATAAATAATTTCAAAGGGCTTCTAACTTTTTAGTTATTAGCTTTTTTACATAAAAATGGACTTGACAAAAGTTAAAACGACAGTTAATATTAGCCGTAGAAAGTAATAAAGCTTTCTAAAATATTTTTTACTATAACTTTAAAATATTGGAGGTATTAATATTGAAAGTAGCGGTAATAGGATGTACACATGCAGGAACAGCAGCAATTTTAAATATAAAAGCCCTTTACAAGGATGCAGAAGTTACAGTTTATGAGCGTAATGATAATATTTCATTTTTATCATGTGGAATAGCTCTGAATGTATCCGGAGTTGTAGCTGACGCTCAAAGTTTGTTTTACAGCTCGCCTGCTGCATTAGCGGAGCTAGGCGTATGTACAAGAATGCAAACTGAAGTGCTGGCAGTAGATGTTGTGAAGAAAACATTAAGAGCCAAAGATTTGAAAACAGGTGAAGAATTTGACGATACCTTCGATAAGTTAGTAGTAACAACAGGATCATGGCCGATTGTACCAAAATTTGAAGGCGGAGATCTAGAAAACATTTTATTATCAAAAAATTATGACCATTCTAAGCTAATTATAGCAAATGCCAAAGACGCTCAAAATGTAGTTGTAATTGGTGCCGGGTATATCGGTGTAGAATTGGCTGAAGCATTTGAAATGTTAGGTAAAAATACTACTTTAATCGATGCAGAATCTAGAATCATGAATAAATATTTAGACAAGTTCTATACAGATAAAGCCGAAGAAGCATTTAAAGAACATGGAGTTAATTTGGCGTTAAACCAAAAGGTTGTAAAATTTTTAGGTGACGAAAACGGTAAAGTAAAAGAAGTAGTAACAGACAAAGGTATGTATAAAGCCGACCTAGTTGTTCTTTGTATCGGCTTTAGGCCAAACACAGATCTATTCAAAGGTCAATTGGATATGTTGCCAAACGGTGCTATCATCATTGATGACTATATGCAAACGAGCGTAAAAGATGTTTTTGCAGCCGGCGATTCATGCGTAGTATCATATAATCCAACTGGAGAAAAAAGATATGTACCATTGGCTACTAACGCCGTAAGAATGGGTATGCTGGTAGCAAGAAACTTAATGGAGCCTAAATTAAAATATTTAGGTACTCAAAGCACTTCTGGTATCAAAATCTATGACTTAAATATAGCCGCTACCGGATTAACCGAAGAAGGCGCTAAAGCTGCGGGATTCGATGTCGGTTGTGTTCAGGCAACCGATAACGATCGAGCAGAATTTATGCCAACTTTTGAACCAGCTACTATTACGCTCGTATTCGATAAGAAAACTAGACGTGTTTTAGGTGGACAAATCATTAGTGATAAAGATTTAACTCAATATATGAATACTCTTTCTGTTGTAATCCAAAATAATATGACTGTAGAAGAGTTAGCCGTAGTAGACTTTTTCTTCCAACCTCATTTTAATAAGCCATGGAGTTTATTAAATACTGTTGCTCTTGCAGCATTAGATAAGTAGGATATTTTTCAACATCAATTTCAGATAATATAACTAATATAAAAGTATGCAGTCCTTAGACTTTTGGTTCTGTATACTTTTTTTGGGCTAAAATTATATAAAAATTCTAACTAGCAAAAAGATTTTATTCAATAGACGATATTTTCTATCCGTGCAATTAAGTGCTAAATATATCGATTTCAACAAATATTAACGATTCCATTTTCAAAATATATATGCTAATATACTCTAGAAAGGATTAAAATTAAACTTTAAAAAATATAACTTAAATATTGGAACGAACCATGAGTTAGCAATTATTTATTAAAATAGGGAAAAGATCAGATATTATGAAAATTAACCTGCAGGAGGATGTATAATGAATAAAAAATTTATAGCCACCATGTTTTTGGCAACCGTTGGTATTTTGTCTGTACCATCGATTAATTACGCAATGGATATCAATAATGAAATTTCGAGCGATAGAATTGTTAATGAACCTAACATTATAATTAAAGATGAAATAATAGCAGGGAATTTAATAATCGGCGATGGAGTAATGAATGGTGAAATCACTTTAGAAAATGTAACAGTTACCGGAAAAATTATATCTACATCTGGAAATAGAGATGTTATAAACTTAAAAAATTCTGTTGTAGAAAACGGAGTAGAGATTTCAAAAAAGGCTTATATTATGTCCACCGGACCGATCACAACAGCAATTGAAAAAATTAGCCTAGGACCAGAAGTGCGAATAAAGAGTAATGAAAAAATCGAATTAGAAGTGGCGGTAAACCCTTTAGAAGATTTCGAGATACAAGAATTAGTTGTAGTACAAGAAAATGGTGAAACAGTAATCGGAGTAGAGCTTGTCGGCTTAACAAGATTTATGACCGGTGAAAGTGTATTCACAGGAACAACGTTTTCAGTTAACAATGAAAAATGGTTAGTAGCTGGCACCTATGATGGGTTAGTAATAGGATACGATACTAGAAACGATCAAAAATGGAAGATAAAAGTTGACGATGCGGCCGTAACACAAATCATAGCTAAAGACATTAATTCAGATGGAGACGAAGAAATATTTGTTTCATCTATGGACGGGATGCTAACAGCCTTAGATTCGGCCGGAAATAAATTGTGGGAATACAAAACAGGTGGGCCACTCTATACTGTTGCCGCAACACAAGCGTTGAATGGCGAAATATATATTTTCTGCGGTGGAGCAGATCAATTAATACACAAACTAAGTCCAACAGGAGAAGTAATCGCTAAAGAGCAAATAATATTTAACGATGATCAGACATCAGTGATGATCCGAAATCTTAAAGCCGTGCGTCTTGAAGAAGGTGGGCCAGAAACTTTAGTATCAATAGGCACAGTGCATGTTGGTTCAGTAAATATTGTAGGCCATTATAATATAGAAGATACAAGCAAACCGATATGGCAAGTATTAATGAGCGATTTAAAAGTAAAAGGTACATACATGAGCATTTTCGATGCTATAGACTTAAATTCGGATGGCGTTAAAGAAATTGTATTTCCAAAAGGAGCAAACAGCGAATGCGGAGATATAACAGCTTTAAATGCCGACGGAACTTTATATAAATCGTTAGTAGAAGAGGATAAGCGAGTGATTCATCGAGGCTATAGGATGGGCACGTTAACCAATGTTGAAGCAGAAGAACCTTATATTTTAAATCAATTCGGAAATCAAGTAACCACTTTAAATTATGATTTAGAGTTGCAAAATGTTTATACGGCAATGGATAGTTTCAACAAAGCGTTTGTTGACAATGAAACGAATAAACTATATTTAATAGGTAGCCATTCTGGCGGAGATACAATCGAAATAATCGATTTAAAATCGAAAGCTAATTTGGCCTTAATAGAAACGATAGAAGAAAAAGGTCGCTTGCAAGAAATTATAAATAATATTATTCAGTTGAATAAGCAAGTGGACAATTTCGTTATGCCAGAATATCAAACTAAAGTTAATCATGGAGTCATCGTTGACGTAGCAACTTCGGACACAATTACTTATGAAGCGTTATTAGCACCAAATGGAGCCGTAGATTTTGCCTCTTCTTTAGTTATCCCAGGAGCGGCTTGGAATTACTATGAAGTTTTCGATAGAGAAGCTATATTAGATGATTTTTGGGCCGAAAAGTTCGATAATCGTAGAAAAGATCCAGTAACCGCCGAAGAAATTATAACAGCGGCAAAAGATTACGAGGCTCGTGGTATCGATTTCTCTATGTGGGTTGGCCATGGAAATGATCCATTTTATGTTAGTGTACCAACTTTAATCGAAGTTATAAAAGCAGCACCGAATACATGTAAAATGTTAATTTATCCAGAATTAGGCCACAATTCTCCAGAAATACAATTCTTAGTAGATAATCTTTTTAACGCTTTAGGTAAAACCATTATTGAAACTGGTGCAGAAACTAAAATCTTTTTTAGAAATAAAGGAATGTTCTGGTCCGCCGATGTAAATGGTCAACCATGGAGCAACGCCTTTAGTAGCGAATACGCAGCACCATTTGTTCCGGGCATGGAAGAGTCAAACGGCAGAATGCAAGAAACTAGCTCAGCGGCTAGAGTTGGAATGTGGCTTTCTACAGAATTAGAAACTTGGGGCTCTCGCCAAGTAGAAGATAACACATCATATAGCCGTGTTTTTCAAAACGGAATGCAAATGATTCAGTCTCATTACATTAGGGCTATGGTTCATGAAGCTTCAAATGGAGCCAAATCTTTCCAAAACGGCGGAGGTACAGCCTACGATCAATTAGCTGTCGTTTATAAAATGATTGATAACGGATCACTTTTAATTCCGGGTAAAGACGATTTAGCTTCTCTTTCAGGGTTTGCCTTGGCCTGGAAATCAGAAACCGATCCAGAATTTCAACAACGTAGTACCAATATTAATTATATAGCAGACTTTAAAGCAACTGGTGAACACGATCCATCCGTTTTCGATAGATTAGATCAATATTGGGGCGGGGCCAAAGTTGAAGAATACGACTTTTCTAGTTATGCCAACGCTATCACTCATAGAAGATTAAACTTTTTGCCAGAAAATCCTTACGGAATGATCGCCCATATTTCAGAAAATGTAAATATTGAATCATCTAGATTTTCTGACAGAGTTATCACCGACGGAAAATATTTTTATGACGAATCCGGAAATCAATATAACGCTGTCGAGTACAAAGATACTGTTCTTGCTAAAATACAGGAACAAGCTAAAAAATTACCTATACTGGTCGAAAATGCTAACTGGACTGTTGTAGAAATAGACGATACCCATTACAGAATTACCTTAATAGATAGCGATTACTTAAGCCCACGTAAAAGTGTAGCAACTGTAATTTTACAAAACGTGGAAGGATTAACAGCAACCAATATCTTGACGGGTGAGTCTTATCCTATTCTGGATAGTAAATTCGAAGTCACTGTACCAGCCGGAATCTTTTCGATTGTAGATGTAGAAATAAAAAAATAAGACGCTAATTTATTGATATTGAATTACAATAAAATCTTAGATATCTTGAAAGAAGATAATTTATTTATGAAAAAATTCGGAAAATTATTGACAACATTACTTGCTTTCACCATGCTAAGTGGAGCTACATATGCTACAAGCTTAACCGTGGACAAAGCCCGAGAATCTGTTATAGAATTAGCAGAAATTGCACCATGGAGAAACAGCGAATTAAACGAAAAAGTGGTAGAAATTGAAACTGGGCACAATATTTATTATGCCATGCCTCTAACTCTTAGCAATGGTGAACGTGGCGTTGTCGGCGGAGCATATGACGGCCACATAGTAGCCTATACTAATGAAGGAGAATTGATGTGGACGGCTCGGCCATCTATATTTTTTCCATCCGAAGTAATAACAGCAGATTTAAACAGCGACGGATTAGATG
Source organism: Candidatus Epulonipiscioides saccharophilum (assembly GCA_002007295.1). Taxonomy (GTDB): domain Bacteria; phylum Bacillota; class Clostridia; order Lachnospirales; family Cellulosilyticaceae; genus Epulonipiscioides; species Epulonipiscioides saccharophilum. The sequence goes on from LNZM01000117.1 coordinate 13,296, forward strand.
AAACTATAGTAACCTATTTTGATGGAAGTCTTCATGTTTTAGATGAAAATGGTCAAGAATTTTGGAAATATCAAGCACAAGGAGCACTATACGCTACCGAAGTAATCGAGGAAGAAGGCAAAGCTTACGTAATGGCCGGAGGAATCGATCATTATCTATATAAATTTGACGGAGCCACAGGTGTTTTAGCAGATTCATTATACATCGACAATAGTGTTGTATTAGATCCAAAAGAAGGCGAAGGCTATGCTATATCACCACCAGATTATAAAGACGAAATGGTAGATATGTTAGAGGAGTCAGTAGCCAAGTTACCGGTTGTTGTAAGTAGCGAAGAAAACGACGTAGCTTGGGTTGTCACTAAAGTTGACGATTCCCATGTTAGGGTAAGTTTATTCGATGGCGGATATATTGTTCCTAAAGAAAGAACGGCAACAGTAACCGTACAAAATTTTGAAGCAGTCAGTTCGACAAACATATTAACGGGCGAAACTTATGAAGGAGAATCTTTTGAAGTGACTGTACCTGCCGGAACATTTGCTTTTATAGATATTGAATTACGATAGAATGTAGAAATATATCAGTAGCAGCCAAATTAATTTTTATAGTCAATCTGTAGACTTCAGCGAAGTAGAACAATATCTAAATTGTTGGCCAAGGGAGCTGTCGTATTAACAATTCCAAATATTAAGCTCTAGATGATAGAAAGACGATGAAAACTTGCAAAATTCACAATTTACTTGAAAGTAATAAAATCTTGTATATACGCTTTCTCCCTCCGTCACTTCGTGACACCTCCCTCCCGGAGGGAGGCACCGCTTCCTTGTAATTTTGTTTTCTATGGAAGTTGTCTCAGAGATCTATCGTTAGACGACGGAAAAAGAGTATAAACTTTCAATTTTTAAAATAAAAGAATTTGTGCACTTGAACTTAGCCTTTCTCTTGAGGAAGGTGGTAGCGAAGCTGACGGATGGAGTAAAAGAGCGAAGCGACGCACTTGATCTTTGCACTTGAACTTAGCCTCCATTTGGGAGGGTTAATGCGACAGTCCCTGTCAGCGAAGCTGACTGAAAGGTTGAGGTCGATGAACTGAGGGAAAGTTACAAGGGGGCTATCACAAATAAATATGAAATGAAAAAACGAGCTAACCTTTTTCGGGTGCTCGTTTTCTGATTTTTGGGGTTGTTAGTGCGACAGCCCTGTTACGTAGCGACTGAGAGATCAAGAGGCCGTAGCCATTTTGTTATGAGTATCTTCCTTATATAGGATAGGATCCTAAGTCAATTTACGTAGTGGGTCTAATCGTAGCACCTCTATTTCACAGTCTCATCGTATTTTTGTTGATATAATTCTAAATATCTCGGAAGGCCTATTTTATTCATTTCAGTAACATAGGAATCCCAATTTTCATCTATATCCAGTTTTCCGGTTACAAATTCAGCAAAAGTTTGGTCAAAATAAGTATTTAAAACTTGCTCAATATCGATTAATTCTCTAGACTCATCTATAGCGAATCCTAAAGGAGGAATTAATAGGGACGGATCTGGTTGGTAAGGTACATATTTATTTTTGGTTTCATTATACAATACCGCTTCTATATCGCCACCTGGCTTAGCCGCAAACCAAAGTTCTTGATCATCAGGACGGAACCAAGGACCGAGTTGATTCCAATATCTAGTTCCCATTTCTGAACTATTTGAAAGTCTTATATATTTGGCTGGTTCACCTAAGACATTTACAGCGCCAGGTTCAGCGTCAGCATAATCTATACCGTATTCTCCTTGAAGATTATGCTGGAATAAATCTTGTTCTTGACCAAGGAACATTAAATCCCATGCTCTGATTACAGCTTCTGGGCTTTCGCACTCACTAGAAATAGCAAATGTCATATTTCCGTAGTCTGGCGATAATATTGCATTTCTAACTCCGTCCGGACCTTCCAAAGGAGGCACAGCAGTATATTCTAGCCACCTGTCAGAATCGCCAATTGTTAAAAACGATGCTATCGATCCTCCGGTGGAACTTCCCAATATTGTGTCGCCTGGATTATTTCCAACTTGCTGTAGTTGTTGAGAACTTTGTGTGAAATATAACTCATCAATTAAACCTTCTTCATACAAACTATTTAAATATTTTACGCCATCTTTAAACTCGTCAGTAGTTCTAGAATATACAAGCTGGCCATTGTCTGAATACATGAATTTGGATTGACTACTATAGTAGGTAAAACTATTTAATAAGAAGTTATGTGCTGCAGCATTCCAACCGGTTAAAGAGCCACTTAAAGGAATCTCATCATTCGGATCGCCGTTTCCATTTGCGTCTTTTGTTTTAAACGCTCGTAGCACTTCGGTAAACTCTTCTGTGGTTTGTGGCATATCTAGGCCAAGATTATCTAGCCAATCTTCATTGATCCACAATTTATATGAAGAAGACATATGCATGGCTATACCAACGCTTGGAAGAGAATAAATATTTCCGTCTAGCAAGGTAATGTTATCCTTTACTAAAGGTTTTGCATCAAGTACTTTTTGGATATTTGGCCCATATTCTGCGATAAGATCATTTAAGGGCAAGATTATACCTTGCTCTGCGTACAAAAGTTGTTCGGATGCTGACCAAAAGTGATCCAATATAACGTCTGGATAAGAGCTACTAGTCATTAATGTATTCAGTTTTGTTTGGCGATCCGCAGATGGTACTTCTTGATACTCGAATGTAATTCCAGTTTCCTCAGCAAAACGAGCGGATAAACTATTTTCATCCGGATGATATGTAGGTACACCGCCTCGAAGTGGCGCAAAAACCGAAATTGTTAGTTCAGAACCTTCTTGAACAATCGGATAAGTGCCATTCGGCGTTAATGATACATCACTTTTGCTATCCTCTGATCCGCCACATGCGGTCAAAGCCATGGCACAAAATGCTAATGCTATCAATTTTTTATTCATATTTGGTTCCTCCAATTTTAATATACCCATCTTTGAGAGGACGGGCAAAGTGCGATAAATTTACTTTTGGTGCTAACATAATTCTAAATATTTCGGAAGTCCGATATTATCTAATTCGGCTAGATAAGAATCCCAGTGTTCATCTATATCCAGTTTACCGGTTACGAACTCAGCAAAAGTTTGGTCAAAATAAGTATTTAAGACTTGCTCGATATCTATCAATTCTTTAGACTCTTCTACATCGAAACCCAAAGGCGGTACTAACAAGGCCGGATCTGGCCGATAAGGTACGTACAGATCAGATATTCGTATCCAGCTTCACTTCGTTGCATCCATTCGGGTGAAGTTGTGCACTTAAGCCTTTCGTCCCCGGAAGGTGGACGCGAAGCGGACGGATAGAGTAAAAGAGCGAAGCGACACTGCGAAGTTGACTAAGGGATTGAGTCAATGATTATTTTACAGTTTCATCATATTGCTGTTGATATAATTCTAAATATTTCGGAAGTCCGATATTATCCAACTCGGCTAAATAAGAATCCCAATTTTCATCTATATCCAATTTTCCGGTTACAAATTCAGCAAAAGTTTGATCAAAATAAGTATTTAAAACTTGCTCGATATCGATTAACTCTCTAGACTCTTCTACATCGAAACCTAAAGGCGGCACTAACAAGGACGGATCCGGCTGATATGGTACGTACTTATCTTTAGTTTCGTTATACAATACTACTTCAATATCGCCACCCGGCTTAGCTTTAAACCAAAGTTCTTGATCTGGCGGACGGAACCAGGCTCCTAATTGATTCCAATATCTACCATCCATTTCTTGGTTACTAGAAAGTCTAATGTATTTTGCTGGGTCGCCTAAAATATTTACATCTCCTGGTTCAGCGTCGACATAATCTATGCCGTATTCTCCTTGAAGGTTATGTTGAAATAAATCGTTCTCTTCACCTAAGAACATTAAATCCCAAGCTCGAATTACAGCTTCGGGGCTTTCGCATGTACTAGAAATAGATAGCGACATATTTCCGTAATCTGGATATAATATTGCATTTCTAACACCATTTGGTCCTTCTAAAGGAGGTACAGCAGCGTATTCAAGCCACTTATCCGAATTGCCCAAAGTCAAAAATGCTGCTATAGATCCACCACTGGAACTTCCTAAAATTGTATCCCCTGGATTGTTTCCAAGCTGTTGTAATTGCTGAGAATTTTGGGTGAAATATAACTCATCAATTAAGCCCTCTTCATATAAACTATTTAAATATTTTACGCCGTCCTTAAATTCATCGGTAGCTCGAGAATATATAAGCTGGCCATCTTCTACGTACATATATTTGGATTGATTGCTATAGTACGTAAAACTATTTAACAAAAAGTTATGTGCTGCTGTATTCCAACCGTTTGGCGAACCACTTAGAGGTACTTCATCATTTGGATCGCCATTTTTATTAGCATCTTCGTTTTTGAATGCTCTTAATACCTCAGTAAATTCTTCTGTGGTTTGTGGCATATCTAGGCCAAGATTTTCTAACCAATCTTCATTGATCCACATTTTATAAGAAGAGGACATATGCATTGCCATACCGACAGTTGGCAAAGAATAAATATTTCCGTCTAGCATAGTGATGTTTTGTTTAACTAATGGATAAGCGTCTATAACTTCTTGAATATGAGGCCCATATTCTGCTATCAAATCATTTAAGGGCAAAATTATTCCTTGCTCTGCGTACAACAATTGTTCGGACGGAGACCAACTATGATCTAAAATTACATCTGGATAAGAGCTACTTGTCATTAAGGTATTTAATTTAGTTTGGCTATCAGCTAATGGAACTTCTTGATATTCAAACGTTATTCCTGTTTCTTTAGCAAAGCGTGCAGATAAACTGTTTTCGCTTGGATGATATGTAGAAACGCCAACTCGCAAAGGAGCAAAAAGCGTAAGTGTTAATTCAGAATCTTCTTGAACTATCGGATAAGTTCCATTCGGTGTTAAGGATACGTCCGCCTGATTGCTATCTCCGCAAGCTGTTAAAGCCATTGTACAGAAAGCCAATGCTATTAATTTTTTATTCATAATATCTCCTCCGATTCTAAAAAATTAAGTATATTTAATCTCCGAATAATAATCTAAGAGCAATACTTTAAAAAATTATACAATAATTATACAATCAGACATATTTGATGTCAATAAAATTTTATAATTTTTCGTATATATTTAAAAGATTCTTGTACTAAAAATCAAATAAAAGAATCGTTTTAATGTGCTAAGTATAACAATGTTATGATATATAGCTTATGTCAATAAACTTTTACGCATTGTATTAAGTGTTAGCATACAATTGAAAATATTTTTACAGTAAAGATCAAATAAATGGATTGCCTTAATTTGCTAAGTATAATAATAAATTAGGGATTAGAGGAGGAATAAATATGTCAGATAAATATTCTTTAAAAAAAGACAGATATGATGACGACGATGATGATTACGAAGATGTATCCAGAATTATTGTTTTGATAATTGCTGGTGTAGCAGCTATTGTGTTTTTATGGAGTAATGTCGAAGACATACTCGATAGACCAAGTGTTTCTGATTATCATGAAGTGGGCGTTATTGAATTAAAACCTTTCGATTATCATACAAGACAATTTAGTCGGGTTAAACGCTATTATGTAGATTATATTAGTCCTGATACAGAATATGATTTTTCATCTCGGGTGAGTGGGCGTAGCGAAGCTAAAGAATTAATTAGAGAGCAGGTTATGCGCGAAAAAAAAGTATTTGAAACAGATAGTGGCCGGTATGTAGTTCTTGGTAAAAATTCAAGTCTAAAAAGTTTTTTAGCAGATGAAAATAAAGATAATATTCTCATGATAGTATTATGTTCACTTGGGGCTATATTAATGTTTGGCGTTGCTATTTATTATACTATTCGATATCTTAAAGACGAGGGATACATTAAAAAACGGTAAAAAAAAGTGACAAATTAAAACACAAAATAGCCTTCTCTATTAAAATATAAGGAGGCTATTTTTTTGTTTTACCTTGTATAAAATATCCATTTTTAGGTAATACTGACATATAGTGTATATATTAAATTGGAATTACAAAAATTAATTTATTTTTATTTTTTATAAAATAGACTTATCAAAAAGTTACTGTTATGATATAATCAAGCTAGGGGGTGTAACATGAAAAAATTAGTAGATATAAAATATTTTCAAATTTCTTTGTACACGATATTAGTTGTTGCATGCTCGATTCTAATATATCGAGTATCATCTAGTACAGATAACTTTATACCACAAATTTGGCTTAAAGTGAATGAACTAAAAGGAATATTCTCGTCTGTAGCCGTTGGATTTATAATAGCATATTTAATGAATCCATCGATGAATTTTTTTGAAAGACATTTATGTAAAATTTTTAAGCCCAAAACTCCTAAACGGAGTAAAAAAATTAGGCGGATTTCAATTGCACTGGTATATTTAATACTCTTTGGTGCTATTTATTTGTTTATTATATTTCTCGGACCTCAATTAGCCGAAAATATCAAAGTCGTAATTTTAAACATACAAGCAAATATTGCCACGATCACAACATTTTTAAATAATACCGAAACTTATATATATGAAAATTTAACTATTTTTCCGGCTGATGCAGTAGAAAAAGCATTCAATTCGATTAACATAAATACAATAATCGATGTAGCCTTAAGTTGGATAAACACAATAAGTGTGACGTTAATAGCCAGTGCTTTCAATCTTACATCGTTATTTTTAGATGCTGTAATTTCGTTTATGGTTGCAATGTACATTTTGACTCAAAAAGAAACATTTGCCAACGGAAGTAAACGTTTTGTGTACGCATTATTTAGCAGAGAAAAAGCAAAGAAAATTCTAGATATAACCAATGAAGCACATTTCATGATGATAAGATTTTTCGTTGGAAAATCTCTTGATTCATTAATCATAGGCCTTATATGTTTTGTTGGATTAACACTGATGCAAAATCCATATGCTTTATTGTTATCATTAATAGTAGGTATATTCAACATGATACCGTATTTTGGGCCATTTATCGGAGCTATTCCGTCTGTACTTATAACATTGTTTGTTGGTTGGATACCAGCGTTAATGGTTGCGGTATTTATATTAATTTTACAACAATTCGACGGATTATATTTAGGACCAAAAATTCTTGGTGATTCACTAGGTATCACGCCGTTTTGGATTATTTCTAGCGTAACTATTGGAGGAAAAATAGCTGGTGCACTCGGAATGTTTATTGCATGTCCGATTATAGCCATGATTATTCTTATCTGTAATAGATGGATAGAAAGACGATTAAATATTCATGATGTATATTTACCGAAATTAGAAGCAAGTGAAATTATAATGAATCCTTCACCACCATATAATAGTGTAGAACTGAAAAAATAGTGCTATAATTTTCTGCGTACAGTTGTTTTAAAAAACTGTCGCAGATTTTTTTATAACTTTATTTTTATGCTCAAATAATTGTCACGAAGTGACGGAGGGAGTTAGAGGGTGGCACCGCTTTCCTCCTCGGCGATGAGGATTTAGATGGAGAAATCGTACCCCCAAATTTTGCTCTCGTTATCCCGCAATGTGGCTCGTCGCACTTTTTAGTAAAAAATACATACATGCGTTTGTCCTAATAACTTTATTTCTCGTATTCAAACATATTGTAGTGACATTGCTCCATTCCTAAGCTTATATAAGTTTTATGAGCTACCGTATTTTCGATTTCAGCATAAAGTCTAATTCCGCAAGAGTCTTCTCTTGAATCACAAATGGATTGAACTTGTTTGTATAATGCAGAAAAAATACCTTGTCTTCTATATTCTGGATCTACATAGACGCTTTGTATCCAATAAAATAATCCACAACGCCAATCACTCCATTCAAAAGTATACATCAGTTGACCGACAACTCGGCCCTGTACTTCTGCAACATAATAGATTCCGTATTCTGGATGGTCTATTAAATATTCGACTCCTTTAGTTAAAATTTCCTTATCTAATATTTTTCCTTCTGTTTCTTTAGCCATGGCTAAGTTAAACTGCATTATAGTCATAGAATCGGATTTTAAGGCTTTTCTAATAATCATTTCTCGCACGTCCTTTTTAGGCTTAATTAGTTATACGTCAGTATTAAATATAGTTTATCAAAAAATTACCACAAGTTAAAGGACTTGCGAAAAAATCTAGGTTATGATATATTTAGGGATAAAATAATGAATATTGAAAGGAAATACAATGACACGACAAGAAAAAATACGAAATTTTTGTATTATTGCACATATAGATCATGGAAAAAGTACGCTGGCGGACAGAATCATACAGATGACAGGAACGTTAACCGAACGAGAGATGCAAGCACAAGTATTGGACAACATGGATTTAGAAAGAGAACGAGGCATAACGATAAAGTCACAAGCCGTTAGGTTAATATACAAAGCCAAGGATGGGATAGAATACGTTTTTAATCTAATAGATACTCCAGGGCATGTAGACTTCAACTATGAAGTATCAAGGAGTTTAGCAGCATGCGAAGGGGCCATCTTAGTTGTGGATGCAGCTCAGGGAATAGAAGCCCAAACGCTAGCGAATGTATATTTAGCCTTAGAGGCGGACTTAGAAATCATGCCCGTAATAAATAAGATAGATTTACCTAGTGCAGATCCGGAATCCGCTAAACATCAGATAGAAGATATAATAGGATTAGAGGCTACAGACGCACCGCTAATTTCAGCTAAAAGTGGAATCAATATAGAAGACGTGTTAGAACAAATAGTAAAAGTAATTCCGTGTCCACATGGCGATGCTACAGCACCGCTTCAGGCCTTAATATTTGATTCGCTATTTGATTCTTACAAAGGAGTAATAGTTTTCTGCCGAGTTAAAGAAGGTCAGATCACAAAGGGTCAGAAAATTAAAATGATGGCCACTAAAGCCGAATTCGAAGTGGTCGAAGTCGGATATTTTGGTGCCGGCGTGTTTCGGCCAACAACCTCTTTACAGGCCGGAGAAGTTGGTTATGTGACGGCTAGCATAAAAAATGTTAAAGATACGAGTGTCGGCGATACTATTACCGACGCTATAAATTCAGCTGAAACGCCATTACCAGGATACAAAAAGGTAAATCCAATGGTCTACTGTGGTTTATATCCAGCGGATGGCGCTAAATATGGAGACTTAAGAGACAGTTTAGAAAAACTGCAGCTAAACGATGCGGCCTTAAGTTTTGAGCCAGAAACATCGGTAGCTTTAGGATTTGGATTTAGATGCGGATTTTTAGGTTTGTTGCACATGGAAATCATTCAAGAAAGATTAGAAAGAGAATATAATTTAGACCTGGTAACAACAGCTCCGAACGTAATCTATAAAGTGCATAAAACCAACGGAGAAGTTCTAGAACTATCTAATCCGGCCAACTTACCAGATCCATCAAATATAAAATACATGGAAGAACCCATGGTCATTGCTAAAATAATGGTTCCGTCTATTTATGTAGGGGCCGTAATGGATTTAGCACAAGAAAGACGTGGGGTCTATCTAGAAATGGAATATATAGAAGAAACTCGTACTATGTTATCTTATGAATTGCCGTTAAATGAAATAATTTATGACTTTTTTGATGCTCTAAAATCCAGAACAAAAGGGTACGCATCATTCGATTATGAATTAAACGAGTATAAAGAATCCAAGCTAGTAAAATTAGATATTCTTGTTAATCGAGAAATGGTTGATGCTTTATCCTTAATAGTGCATGAAAGCAGTAGTGTAGCCAAAGGCCGTAAGATAGTAGAAAAACTACGAAAGGAAATTCCAAGACATCTATTTGAGATACCAATTCAAGCAGCAATAGGCACCAAAGTCATAGCACGAGAGACTATATCGGCCATGAGAAAAGACGTATTAGCAAAATGTTATGGCGGAGATATAAGCCGTAAGCGCAAATTGTTAGAGAAGCAAAAAGAAGGAAAAAAACGTATGCGCCAAGTTGGAAATGTAGAAGTGCCTCAAGCAGCATTTATGAGCGTACTAAAATTAGATGAATAAGGAAAGGGAGAGCTAATCTACTCCCCTTTTTTTATATTTTAAGCGATGCTTCCCTCCCGGAGGGGGGTCCCGCTACCCTGCAATTTTATGGAATGCTCTACACACTTTCAATCTTAAGTTCCCGCCTATGCCCGGAGGGGGCCCGCTACCCCCGCAATTCCCAGAGGGAGGCAAAGCGTGCGTAAAATTTATTTAATGCTTAAAATGTCTCATGGACGTAAAGACCATTGATATACCATGTTTATCACACATATCGATGCTATCCTGATCCCTAACTGATCCACCGGGTTGAATTATCGCCGTAACGCCAGACTTGATAGCTTCGAAAGCACAATCGTCAAAAGGAAAAAATGCATCCGACGCTAACACGGCCCCAAAGGCTCCGCCGACAAATTCTTTAGCATGTTCTATCGCTTGCTTTGTGGCCCAAATTCGATTAACTTGACCGCCACCGATCCCAATACTCATTTTGTCCTTAGCTAAGGTGATAGCATTGGATTTCACATGCTTAACTATTTTCCATGCAAACCGTAAGTCTTCTATCTGATCTATTGTTGGTGGAATTTTCGTAACAACTTTAAACTCAACATCACTGTTAAATAATCGATCATTTGTTTCTTGGATAATTAGGCCTCCATCTACTTTTTTCATATCCAAAGTATTTTTGTTAACATACTGAATTTCAGGGAGTTCTAGTACGCGTAAATTTTTCTTCTTTTTAAGAATCTTTTGGGCACCAATAGTGTATGATGGAGCAATCACTATTTCTAAAAATATTTCATTCATTTTCAGAGCCGTTTCCTCGTCGACTTCACAATTACATACTACGATGCCTCCAAAAATAGAAATAGGATCCGCCTTGTAAGCTTTAGTATAAGCTTCATAGATACTGTTGGCGCTGGCTACACCACAAGGGGTAGCGTGCTTTACGGCGACAACTGTTTTTTCAGTAAATTCTCGCAACAGGGCCAAGGCTCCGTTCGCATCGTTTATATTATTATAGGATAATTCTTTGCCATTAATTTGCTTAGCTTCGGCCAACGTCCCTTTGGTATATCCGACTTCCTTGTAGAAAGCAGCATTTTGATGAGGGTTCTCACCATATCGCATATCCTGAATTTTCTCAAACGTTAACGTAAGCTTTTCTGGAAATGTTTCTGGAAAGGTAATTTGTTCTATCAATACTTCTTTGGATTGTAATTGGGACTCTAGTTGAGTCTGTAGTTGATCACCTAAATATCTAGCAATCATGGCATCGTAATTAGAAGTGTGTAGAAATACTTTATATGCGAGATAAGATTTAGTTTGGCTAGTGACTTCGTTATTTGCTTTGAGTTCTGCAATAATCTTATCGTAATCCAAAGGATCGACGACGACAGTAACGTCCTTTGAGTTTTTTGCAGCGGAGCGGAGCATAGTTGGCCCACCGATGTCGATGTTCTCGATAGCGTCCTCCAAAGTTACATTTGGTTTGAGAATAGTTTCTTTAAAAGGATATAAGTTTACTACAACGAAATCGATATTGTCAATTTGCAATTCTTTAATCTCTTGCTGGTGCTTTGGATTATCCCTAATGTTTAAGATACCAGCATGAATGACAGGGTGTAAAGTTTTAACTCGGCCGTCCAAGCATTCGTTGAATCCAGTAATTTCACAAACTTCTGTCACGGCTATATTGGCTTCTTGTAAAACCTTATAGGTCCCGGCCCCCAGGCAAATACATTGCTCTCAGGCTGGCCAGGCATGGTGCTGCCCACAACAGGAGGTCCTGGGATGCTTGCAACAGCTTTGCAGACCTGGTGCCCCCCTGGTGGTTTGTGTGAGAGACAGTCGAGACATTGTCTGAACGTACAAGCACATGCCGCCCCCTCAGGAAGGGAAGAAAACACTGCAGGGCCATGTACACAGCTCGTAGTTCCAGAACATTGATATGCTCTGAACGGTCCCGAGCAGACCATAGCCCCTGAGCTGTCTGGTTCTGCCACACTGCACCCCA
>LNZM01000118.1 GCA_002007295.1 Candidatus Epulonipiscioides saccharophilum
ACCTACCTATCTTTATGGGTATTTATTTTGCTATCAATAATAAATTAACTGAACTTACCTTATCCCAAAAACAAAATATAGATGGTAAAGCAAAACTTCTATCTCAAATATCTAACTATAAGGATATTTATAATAAATCTCTAGAATCAAAATCAACCTTAGAAAATTCTCTCGTAGCTTTTAAAAAACAAAAAAGATTGTCTGCCTTAACAAACGACATAGATAAATTTTCTCAAACTATATCCAATGTTACTAATGAACTAGATAGAGTTACTCTCGTATTACAAGAAATAGACTCCCAATTAAAATTCTATTCTGATATCCAACAAAATATCTTAGATGAATTAGATGCAAACTTACTTTTATTTATCAATGGCCAAGAAAAACCCTTTAAAGAAATCCAACATTTACATTCTTAATTAAGGAGGAATTTATTTGGAAATCTCATATCTCATCCATACCCGAACCTTTAGTTTCGACTTTAACCCTAACTTTATGGTGCGTCCCAAAGATTGGCAACCCGAACATATCTTATGGGCTAGACGTAACGTCTTATTAGCTACAAGCTCTATTGATACCCTTGTAGATGGTCGGTATCTAATAGGTACCACCCCTAAAGGTGATTACAAAATCATCGGCATCGCTGATTATTTGTCTAATTTTGTAAAACACTGTAATCAAGATATTAAAAAACAAGCCTCCAAATTTTTGAAAGATACTCACAACAGACGTACTTATGCTTTCATTGGTATCATAATCAAAGGTATCGAAGCCATCAATATTACAAATATTACAAAAGAATTTCTTTTTAGTATTTATATGAAACAATTAGACCCCATTTGGTACACCAACACTAATCTAAATACTATCGAAATTCCATTTCACAATATAGACAACCTTCTATCATTAAACTCCTTAAATCCTTCTCAAGCTATATCTCTCCCAACCCTTACTCTAAAAAATACTAAACTTTATAACCAACAGTTTAATCCAGACTTGCTTCACACTTATGCCTCCTCCTTAAAAAATAATTTCGTTTTTTCTACAGACATCACCAGTCTAAAACAAATAGAAAAATTATTCGATTACGATTCTACCTATATTTTATCTGCTCCTAATAATATAATCTCTAAATTAGAAGATATTTTACTAAATGAAAACAAACCATTAGATTATTCAGCCGAAACTTTAAAAACTGATTTACCTAATCCCAACAATATATCCGGACAAATCAAATCCGAACGAGAAAAAAAAAATTTACCCATAATTACAACGAAAAATTTGCCTTCCATACAAAAAACTCTTTTGCCTCCAACCTTAATAGCCGTAGGCTTGGGCAGTGCAATATTAACAGCGTTGGCAACTATAATCTCTTTATTGATTTAAATCCTAAAGAAAAAATTATTACTCTTACTCTAAACATGATCTTATTAATACCTCAATCCCTAGATCTAAAAACCGAAACTAATCGTTTTTTGGATGAATTAAAAATTACCATGTCTTCAACTCCCAAAATTTTTACATCCAAATTACTCCTTCCATCTTACATTTTACTAAAAAATACAAAAAATTCCTACTCCTTAACAAGAAACCTATTTATACACCTAGATCTTAACCTAATTAGCAATAAACTTAAATTAAAAGTATATTTGCTACTCCCAAATAAAAAAATTATCGCTAGAAAAAATCGCTCCATCACTTTACAACATCTTGATTTTTCTAATATTGAAATTTTAATAAATGACGTGAAAACTCAACCTATACCTATCCATACTCTTGTAAATAAACTACTATCTTAAATCCATCCACTTTTCTGTAGCATGCATTTATTATTATCTAAAATAATTTCTTACAAACGAGGTATTTTTTATGAAAGCATTCGATAAATTTGGCACTACTAACCATATTTCTAAAGATCCATCCCTAAATCTATTATTCGAATATGAAAAACACTACTTGTCTTTGCTCAAAAATCATATTGCTGAAATAGACTTCATAGATCGTAAATTAAAAGAATTTCGTCAAGAACAACAAGACTTTTTCTCCTCCACCTTGCCCAATATATCCAAGAAACTCGATGCTGAAGCTATCGATCCCGATATGAAATCTATTTTTTTACATCGTTTAGCCAACAATATGGACCGCAGCTTCGCTTTATCCGAAACTCTTTTGCACGATTACTCTATCAAAAAACTAGATGAATTCAAAAAACTTGTAGAAGAAAAACTTAAATCTTTATAATCACTAACGAGGTCCCTTATGAATTACAAATATTACTCCCTATCTCTGGATATCTTACATTATTGTCGCTCTCAAACGATAAACAATATCTTGGATAATGATCCAAATATTTATTATGCCTTGTACAGCAACCTAAATTCTGAAGTTTAATCTATAGAATATGAAAAACATTATTTATATTTGCTCAAAAATCATATTTCCGAAATAGACTTCATAGACACAAAAAACAACCAGTCTTCTTCTCCTATACCCCATACATGGGAACTTAAGAAAATTAACTATATCACTTATAAATTTTGTATACAGATCACATAAGCAACTACAACTAGAAGGCACGCTTTCTCCCTCCCGGAGGGAGGCACCGCTACCCCGCAATTTTATGACTTCTTAAGTTCCCGCCTATACCCTACCCAATATGTCCAAACAACTCAACGCCGAAGCTATCGATCCCGATATGAAATCTATTTTTTTACATCGTTTAGCCAACAATATGGACCGTAGCTTCGCTTTATCCGAAACTCTTTTGCACGATTATTCTATTAAAAAATTAGATAAATTCAAAAAACTTAAAATTATTATATAATGAGGTCCCTTATGAACTACAAATATTACTCCCTATCTCTCGATATCTTACATTCTTGTCGCTCTCAAATGATAAACAATATCTTGGATAATGATCCAAATATTTATTATGCCTTATACAGCGACCTAAATTCTGAAGTTTATAATATATACACCAAAATCTATGACTTAGAATGGCTCAAATCTCATTCCGATAAATTTATAGAAGCTTTATCTACTCTATCTTACCACGAAAAAAAAGAATTTCGTTCCTTATTTTTATCCACCTTAAACGATTTAGCTAACAGCTGGAAAGATACTTCTATAAATTTACACTTCATCGAAGAACAACTACAATTATTACGTTCCTTAATTCTCGATAACAATCGTTGGAACCATAATTTAAATAAACTTCAAGTTAATTTTATAAAAGAAAATAAGCTTCTAGATAAACAATTAGCCAACTTACTACAATCAGATATTACTCCAGGATGTCTATAAAAATGAAAAGTGACCTAACACTTTGTTTTGTAAAGATACTTCTATAAATTTACTCTTCATCAATCAATAACTACAATTGTTATGCTCCTTAATTCTCGGTAACAATCGTTGGGATCATAACTTAAACAAACTTCAAGTCAATTTTATATAAACAAAATCAATTCTTAGATCAACAATTAGCCACTTTGCTACCATCAGATCTTAACTAACCCAGGAGGTTTACAAAATGAAAAAATTAAACTTTGCCGCTATCTTTGGCGTATTCGATAAACTAGATGACATCGTCTTCGTTCCCGTTAACTTGATTTGTGATGTCTTACGTCAACCTCTCCGTGAAAGAAACACTAAGCTTGATAAAAATATGTTAGAACTCCAACATAAATTGCATGCCGAACAAGCCGAATTAGATATGTATATAGCTGACACTACAGAAAGATTAAGAGAACATCAACTAAATTTTGACGCCAATCTCCATTACGACAATCAGCAACGTAAACTAGATCTCAAAAAATTTGACCTAGAACTAAACGATTTAATCGCTAAAAACGATCTCGCCAACCATAAAGCCGCTATCGAAACTTTGCAAAAATATCAACAAGATCTCGGTAAAGCCTCCGTCATCTTAGCCGATAGCGTCGGCCAAATGTCTATTTCTCTCATCGAACACGCCCATCTTCTCATAGAAGAACGCTCCAAAGCCTACATCAAACTTCAAAATGATGCCTACAAATCCGCCGAATTCAGATTGCTAGAATTAGATATAAAATTTCCAAACGGCGGCCGTGCCAGAGAAATTTTAGAAAATTCAATAGAAAAACAATTGATCGGTATCATAGAAAACGCTGACTTCTTCATTCAATCCATGACCACCGACATAACTAATCTTAGCGACAATATCAACAAAATCACTAGCCAAGCTGTCCAAAATATCGATTATTACCTCGCACCGAATGTAATAAAAAATATTGCTCGCCTCTAACCTCTCAATAAAAAAATATTTCTCGCCTCAATAATTAACTTATTAATTATTGTTGCCTCCCATTACTTGCTTATTAATCAAATTATAGGCTCTTACCCTTGACATTTTTAAATTTTTACTTTATTCTTTGCTTGCGAAAAACCACTTAATTAAAATCCAATGCCCCGGATTTTCATTAATGTTCATATAAAAAAAGGAGAAATCAGATGAGAACAACATTTATGGCTAACGCCCAAAATGTACAAAAAGAATGGTTCATAGTTGACGCTGCCGGCCAAACTGTTGGTCGTCTTGCTAGCCGTGTAGCTATGGTACTTCGTGGTAAGCATAAACCGACATTTACCCCACACGTAGATTGTGGAGATCATGTAATAATTATAAATGCTGATAAAGTTAAATTTACAGGCAAAAAATTAGAACAAAAACTTTATAGACACCACACAGGTTATGCTGGCGGTCTAAAAGAAACTACTGCAAAAGACATGCTAGCTAAACATCCTGAGCGTGTCCTCATGCATGCTATCAAAGGTATGCTTCCTAAAAATAGTCTAGGTCGAAAACTTCTTACTAATGTTCGTGTCTATGCAGGTACAGAACATAACAACGAAGCTCAACAACCTAAAGAACTTAAATTTTAAGGGAGGAGAATACTAAAATGGCAAAAGTAAAATACTATGGTACTGGTAGAAGAAAAAGCTCTGTCGCTAGAGTTTACCTCACTCCAGGAAACGGAAGAATTATAATAAACAAAAGAGATATGGACAGCTATTTTGGCCTAGATACTCTAAAACTAATCGTAAAACAACCTCTAGAATTAACTGGTACAACAGTTAAATTCGACGTTCTTGTTAACGTCCACGGAGGTGGCGTTTCCGGTCAGGCCGGCGCTATCCGTCACGGCGTGAGCCGTGCTCTGCTTCAAGCCGATGGTGAGTGTAGAGCATCTCTAAAAAAAGCCGGATTCTTAACTAGAGACCCTAGAATGAAAGAAAGAAAAAAATACGGTCTCAAAGCTGCAAGGCGTGCACCTCAGTTTTCCAAAAGATAATTTTGGTATTAGACCAATTTTCAAAGACATTCACTTTAGTGGGTGTCTTTTTTGTTTTTGTGGCACAATATAGGGTACATTGTGCCATAAACACACTACATATACAATTGTAAGAACATATGAATATGCCTCAGAAACTCTTATGCCAAATGATAAATACTGTGAGTGAAAAAAGGTGTGTTCTAAATAAATATTTTAGTGAAGATAAAGTTAAACAATTTGCTGAAAATATAGGTATTCATCCAGAAATTGTAGTAGGGAGATTGCAAAATGATAAATTAATCGCATATTCAGTATTAACTTAAGATGAAATGCAAATATGATTTTAGCAACATCCATTAAATGAAAAATTTGATTTGTAACACGCAATATGCATAATCATAAAAAAGAGCAATTTTGATACGTGCAAAACCTATTAATAGCATATACCCTTTAGTTAATGGGCATACTATCAATAGATAAAAAGATTAAAAAGTATATCTATTCAGCAAAAGATAATTTTGTTGAGCTATTCTTTACGAGTAGCTCTTTTTTATATTTTATATTATTATATTACACAGAAAGAGGTTTTCGTTTATGAAGATTAATTATTTAGAATTATTACAAGAAGCTGCAGACGCTAAACAATACTCTTATGCTCCATATTCTAATTTCCGAGTTGGCGCTGCCTTAATCTCTAATATAAATCATATTTTTATCGGTTCCAATGTCGAGGGCGCTTCATACGGTGTCACTACCTGCGCTGAACGTAACGCCTTCTATAAAGCTATCACCGAAGGTGAACGCCATTTTAAAGCTATAGCCATCGTTAGCGATAGTAACAGAATTATTTATCCATGTGGTATTTGTCGTGAAGTTATGAATGAATTTGTGGATGACGATTTTGTTGTAATTTGCGGAAACTCTAAACTAGAATATGAAGTATATAAATTAAAAGACTTATTACCACATGCAATCATTCCTTTGGATAATGACGATAATTATAATTAACTATTTTGGGGCTTTCATATTTAGCCCCCTAAAAAATATCTGCTACATAGCCCCTATTTGGCCCATTTTAATATTTTTATATTTTATGGCCTTCAATTATACCTTTCCGCATTCAAATAGCTATTTAAACGAATTAGGCATCTTTTCGCATTAATCTAACTCACATATACTTTGGCTTTGGACTTAGACAACATAAATTATAAATTTCAATATTTTTTAGATTAATTTATCATCTGCTACATAGCCTCTATTTGGCCCATTTTAACATTTTTATATTTCATGACCCCAATTATACTCTTCTGCATTCAAATAGCTATTTAAACGAATTAGGCATCTTCTTGAATTAATCTAACTAACATATACTTTTACTTTGGACTTAGACAACATAAATTGTAAATTTCAATATTTTTTAGATTAACTTATCATCTGCTATATAGCTCTTATTTGCCCCATTTTAACATTTTTATATTTCATGTTCCACAATTTATAACTCTTCCGCATTCAAATAGCTATTTAAACGAATTAGGCATCTTCTTGAATTAATCTAACTAACATATACTTTTGCTTTGGACTTAGACAACATAAATTGTAAATTTCAATATTTTTTAGATTAACTTATCATCTGCTACATAGCCTCTATTTGCCCCATTTTAACATTTTTATATTTCATGTCCCTAATTATAACTCTTTCGCATTCAAATAGCTATTTAAACGAATTAGGCATCTTCTCGAATTAATCTAACTAACATATACTTTTACTTTGGACTTAGACAACATAAATTGTAAATTTCAATATTTTTTAGATTAACTTATCATCTGCTACATAGCCTCTATTTGCCCCATTTTAACATTTTTATATTTCATGTCCCTAATTATAACTCTTCCGCATTCAAATAGCTATTTTGACGAATTAAACACCTTCTCGAATTAATTTAACTAACATATACTGTGGACTTACATAATTTAAATTGTAAATTCCACTATTTATTTTTTAGATTAACATAGCACCTCTACATACCATCCTATTTAGATCATTTGAGTCTTTTAATATTTCATGCTTTGCTGAATTAAAATAGCGATTTGGACGAATTAGGCATATTCTTGGATTAATCTAACTAACATATAATTTAAACTTAGACAATGTAAACTCAAATATTTTTTAAATTAACATAATTGTCCTAAATTCATCAATCCAGTACCCTTCGAATATAATGTATTTAAAAATATTTCAAAATGGAGGTTTTATTTAATGTCGTCTTATTCTCAAATTAATACTGCCAAAAAATTAATATTAGGATTGCAACATGTTCTAGCTATGTTTGGTGCAACCGTCTTAGTTCCCATCTTAACTGGTTTGGATCCTGGTGTAGCTATATTATGTGCCGGCATCGGAACATTAGTATTTCACAGCGTTACAAAAGGTATCGTCCCCGTCTTCTTAGGTTCTAGTTTCGCATTCATTAGCGCTATAGCTCTTACTTTAAGTCAATTTGGTATAGGAGCCGTCAAAACAGGAATTATCGCAACAGGACTAGTTTATATCATCATGGCTCTCATTATAAAATTAGCCGGTGTCGAAAAGGTTAAGTCTTTTTTTCCCCCCATTGTTGTTGGCCCCATAATCATGGTTATCGGCCTAAGACTTAGTCCTACCGCCATTAATATGTTAAAAGTTGATGGCTTAATTCATCCTAAATACGCCTTTGTAGCATTAATCGTTGTCCTAAGCGTTATTGCTATCTCCATCTTTGCTAAAGGCTTCTTTAAAATGGTCCCTATCTTAATTTCTGTTATCATCGGTTATGTATTAGCTATCTTTTTAGGTATGGTAGATTTATCTTATATTTATGACGCTAGTTGGATTGGTTTTTCTGATAACGCCTTATCTTCTATCTTAACACTACCGGATTTTTCTAGCGCCGGACTTACCGCTGTAATCGCTTTGGCTCCTATCGCCTTAGTTGTTTTTATCGAACATATTGGAGACATAACTACCAATGGCGCTGTCGTTGGTAAAAACTTTTTCGAAAATCCAGGTATCCATCGTACTCTTATCGGTGACGGTTTAGCTACCATTGTAGCCGGTCTCCTCGGTGGCCCTGCTAATACTACATACGGTGAAAATACTGGTGTCTTAGCTGTAACCAAAGTCTATAATCCTGAAGTAATCAGAATCGCTGCCATTTTTGCTATTCTTCTTAGCTTTTGTGGTAAATTTACCGCTATCGTTCAAATTATACCTCCAGCCGTTATGGGTGGCATAAGTATCGTTCTATTCGGTATGATTTCTGCCGTCGGTGTCAGAACTTTAGTTGAAGAACATTTGGATTTTAACAACAGTAGAAACTTGCTCATTGCTGCTATAATCTTTGTTATCGGTATCGGTGTATCCGATGTCCCCTTGTCTGACACTATTACGATATCCGGCCTCGCTTTGGCTGCTTTATTCGGCGTTATTTTAAATAAACTACTTCCTGAAAATATTTAATTTTTCCTAACTTAAATTCTTTTTATATTCAAATTCTGCTAGCTGTTACAATCTAGTGTAACAGCTCTTTTGTATGAACATTTTAAAGTTTCGATTTCTTCGGTAAATATAGCCTAACTTGGTCTTTTATAACATTTATATTTAATGGAAAATTCGGTCCTAGCTCTCCATCTACATCTGTTACAAAATCTTCTTCCATGTTCTTGCATATAATTTTTGCTTTTTGTAACTTTATATAATCAATATTTTCATCCACCAAATGCTCACCCTGTAGTATTTTTAAAAAT
Source organism: Candidatus Epulonipiscioides saccharophilum (assembly GCA_002007295.1). GTDB lineage: Bacteria > Bacillota > Clostridia > Lachnospirales > Cellulosilyticaceae > Epulonipiscioides > Epulonipiscioides saccharophilum. Next base: position 9,096 of record LNZM01000118.1, read on the forward strand.
AACTTAGGTATATCAAAAAAATCTATTTCCTTGATGCCTACAAAATCAAAATATCCATCTTCTATACTCGCATCTTTGGCCATCTTACTAAATCCACCAGCCCCTTTACCATTGAAAATTAATACCAAAACGTATTTATTACTCATCTTTTTGTTATCATACTCTATCTCTAAATCCATTGTTTCATAATTTTGTAACTCTTCTACTCCTTTTATATAATAGGCCAATTTTCCAAAATTTTTCTTCAATGCTAAATCTATCTCATGCGATACCCCACTAAATATGCCCATATTACATACGTTTATAAAATATTTGTTGTTTACTAATCCAACATCTATGAATCTTAATTCGCCCTCTTCTATTATATCTAGCGCTTCTTCAATCGTGTTTGGTATGAGTGCTGTATTAGCAAAATCGTTTGCTGTTCCCAAAGGAAATATCGCTAGCGGTGTATATACTTTCTTTTTCATCATTCCATTTATACATTCATTTATTGTTCCGTCTCCACCCGATATTATTATTAAATCATAATCTCCTTGTGTTATTTCGTTTACTATATACGTCTCTATTGCTCCCTTAGCTTCACTTCTGTACATAGTTAATGTGTATCTTAATCTTTGGATTCTTTGCGTTATATAATCCAATTGAGTTAGTATCTTCCTATTTCCAGCTTTCGGATTATATAATAATATCGCTTTTCTCATATTCTACATATCCTTTCTTTATTCTAAAATTACAATAGCTTGGCTACCCATTTGCTCCCATGCCTTCTTAAAATCAATTAAATTAGTTTTCTTATTAGCAAAGTTAGCCAGAGGATCGTTTATATAAATAAATTTATCGTTAAATCCTGTCATTACAACAGAATGCATCTTATACGTTATCTTTACAACACCAGTCGGTGTATTCCATATCTCAAAGTCTTTGTTACTTAACTCTTTAAAATCACTATTGGAAATTACCCATATAGGATATCCTCTAGCTATAAATTGTAAAAGTATTTCAAAATTTAATCCTGTTAAATCAATTACTTTATATCCTAAATAACTATTTGCTAACTCATATATAGGTTCATGATATACTCCTAATCCATTAGTTTTAAAACTGTACATATCTCCTACAAATCCATCTTTCGGATTTCCAAAAAATACTGTATTGTCTTCTAATCTTTGGAATTTAGTTACATCTTTTTTCACTTGCTCAGCCAGTTTCATCTTATCCACATACACTCCATTATGATTCAAAATCATTGCTAATGATGTCACTTCACAACCTCTCGGTAATTCCGGCATCTGTTTTATATGTGGTATATTTAAATATATCTCATTTACTGAATCAAAGTTGCGTTCCCATATAATTTTTTCATTACCATTATAATATATCCGATTTTTCTTATTTTTAATAGCATAATTATATGCTAAATTAAAATCTTTAAAATCCAAGATTTGTGTTCCACTTATTATAATATACGGCTCAAAAGTATTATGTACCCAAAACCCCGTTTCCTTGTCTACTACAATTGTTCGGGATTTGGTTAAAGCATTTTCTATCGCTAACTGTAAATTGCTATAATTACCTAAATTGGTGTTTCCTTGCATAACCGAATAAAGTTGTACCGAATCTTCAATTACTGGTTGATTGAGAATTTGATTAAAAGGAGGGACCTCATAGAAGATATCATGATCAACCATAACATCTTCTATAGGTAAAAATTCTGTTATATACCAAATTATTATTAAATCTAATATCAATAAAATTGCTAAGAAACTTTTTATAGCTTTCATGTTATTAACTTTCCGATTTCTCTAACACTTCTACAATTATTTCATTATCTGATAATTCATCAGTCATGTTGTTTATAATTTCATTTGGTAATTTGTCTAGAATTTCCTCTTGTAATTCTTCTAATTCTCCCAATTCTTCTTGCTCTTCTGCAAACTCAGCTACTTTTTCCATACATACTACATGAACGCCTTCATTTAAGTTAATTAATTTAACTCCCTTTGCATATCGTCCCAAAGTTGAAATTTGACTTACTTTAATTCTAATAATTACACCCTCCGATGTTATCATTAAAAGTCCATGTGAATCCGAAACAGAGGTTATGGCAACAACGTCTCCTGTCTTATCATCCACTTTATAAATAATAAGCCCTTTTCCACCTCTCTTTTGTGATTTAAATGCATCTATCCTAGTTCGTTTTCCTATTCCATTTTTTGTTGCTATAAGAATTTGTTCGCCCCTCTTTGGAATAGTAGCACAAATTACATAGTCTCCTTTTGTTAAATTTATAGATTTGACTCCTCTTGCTGTTCTTCCTGTTGGTCTAATATTTTGTCCCTCAAACATTATTCCAAAACCTTTTTTGGTAGCTATTATTATTTTATCATCATCGGTAGTTTCATATACTCCTATTAACTCATCGCCCTCTTGCATGGTAAGAGCAATTATACCGCTTTTATTAATATTTTTAAAAGCATCAATATTAGTTTTCTTGATTAATCCTTTTTTAGTTAGCATAGTCAAATAGCAATTATTTTCATTTTGCTTAACCGGGAACACTGCACTGATCTTTTCATTCGTATCTAACTTTAGTAAATTCACTATAGCAAGGCCTCTTGCAAATCTACTAGCCTCGGGTATCTTATAAGCCTTAATTTTAAATGCTCGACCTCTATTTGTAAAAAACATAATAAAGTCCATATTACTAGTCGTAAAAAGTTTTTCAATAAAGTCTTCTTGTACCGTATTTACCCCTATAACTCCTTTCCCACCTCGTTTTTGTTCTTTGTAAGTTATAAGTGGTATTCTCTTTATATAGCCTAAATGAGTAATAGTTACAACAACCTCTTCCTCATCTATTAAATCCTCTATGTCTAATTCATCCTCTGATAGACTAAACTGCGATCTTCTAGGATCTTTAAATTTCGTCTTTAACGCCTTAAGTTCATTTTTGATAACTTCTAATAATCTATCTTCATGCTCTAATAGAGATTCTAAATAATTTATCTTTTCTTTTAAGTCTTTTAATTCTTGATTCAATTTTTCATATTCTAGTCCAGTTAAAATTCTAAGTCGCATATCCAATATGGCCTGAGCCTGAATCTCAGATAAATTAATCTGTTTTATTAGCCTTTCTTTTGCTAATTGAACAGTCTCAGAATTTCTAATTAGCTTTATTACTACATCTATTTTATCCAAAGCTGTTAGGAAACCTTCAACTATATGAGCCCTTCCCCTTGCTTTATTTAATTCATAAACTGTTCGTCTTGTAATAACCTGCTTTTGGTGATCCAAATAATCCGATAGCATCTCTTTTAAATTAAAAACATGTGGTTCGCCATTTCTTAAGGCTAACATATTTATACTAAATGTATCTTGTAACTGACTAAATTTATATAATTGATTTAACATTATATTTGCATTTATGTCTCGCCTTAGTTCTATTACTATTCTCATGCCATCTCTGTCGGATTCATCTCTTATTCCAGTTATACCTTCAACTTTTTTAACTTTTACTAATTCTGCAATTTTTTCTATCAATTTAGACTTATTAACCTGATATGGTATCTCCGTAATGACTATCGCACTTTTACCAGAACGCATTTCTTCAATTTCTGTTTTAGCTCTAATCTTGATTTTACCCTTTCCGGTCCTATAAGCCTGCTCTATTCCATATTTACCTAATATTTGACCACCCGTAGGAAAATCTGGCCCAATAATTATATCCATCAATTCTGTGATATCTGTTTCTCGTGGCTCCTGTTCCGGATTATTCCCAATATGATTATCAATCATTTTTATTATGGCATCTATAACCTCGCCCATATTGTGTGGCGGAATGTTTGTAGCCATACCTACTGCTATCCCCGTCGATCCATTTACTAATAAATTTGGATACCTAGCCGGTAAAACCGTAGGCTCTTTCATAGATTCATCAAAATTAGGCCTAAAATCTACAGTCTCTTTATCTATGTCACTTAACATATGCATAGTCAACTTACTCATCCTAGCTTCTGTATAACGCATCGCTGCTGCTGAATCACCGTCTACATTACCAAAGTTACCATGCCCATCCACTAATGGATATCTCGTACTAAAATCTTGCGCTAAACGAACCATCGCCTCGTATATCGAACTGTCTCCATGCGGATGGTATTTTCCCATCGTATCTCCAACTATACGTGCCGATTTTCTATATTGCTTGTCCGGAGATAAGTTTAGTTCATCCATCGCATATAATATTCGTCTGTGAACCGGCTTTAGACCGTCTCTAACATCCGGTAAAGCTCGAGATACAATTACGCTCATAGCATAATCTATATAACAATTTTTCATCTCGTCTTTTATGTCCACAGGAACAATTTTGTCAAATTCTTCCTTTGTTTTCATTTTTCTTCACCTCCATTTGCAAAGTTAAAAACTAAATATCTAGATTTTTAACTAATTTTGCGTACTCTTTTATAAATTCTCTTCTAGGTTCTACTTTATCGCCCATTAATGCCGTAAAAATTTCATCCGCTTCCACTGCGTCCTCTATATTAACCCTAACTAAAATTCTAGTCTCTGGATTCATTGTAGTATCCCATAATTGATCAGGATTCATCTCGCCCAATCCTTTATAACGTTGCATACGAGTTACTCCGTTTCTTCCGATTTTTACCAATATACTTTCCAACTCACGATCATTATAAGCATAATACTGCTTTTTATTTTTTTCTACCAAATACAAAGGTGGTTGCGCTATATAAATATATCCACCTGTTATTAAATCTTGGTAAAATCTATAAAAAAATGTTAGTAATAAAGTTCTTATGTGCGCTCCATCTACGTCAGCATCTGTCATTAAAATAATTTTATGATACCTTAGCTTTTTTATATTCAAATCTTCGTTTATTCCAGCCCCAAAAGCAGTTATCATATTTCTAATTTCTTCACTAGCTAACATTTTATCTAGTCTAGCTTTTTCCACGTTTAAAATTTTACCCCTTAGCGGTAATATAGCTTGCGTTTGTCGAGACCTAGCACTCTTTGCTGACCCTCCTGCTGAGTCTCCCTCTACGATATATATCTCACACTTACTTGGATTCCTCTCTGAACAATCTGCTAGCTTTCCTGGTAGTGTTGAATTTTCTAATACATTTTTTCTCCTAGTTAAATCCCTTGCCTTTCTCGCAGCATCTCTTGCGTGAGATGACATTATTGCCTTCTGTACGATAATTTTAGCTACATTCGGATTTTGCTCTAAAAAAACCATAAGCTTTTCCGATACTAAATTGTCTACTATCATTCGTACGTTAGTGTTAACTAATTTAGTTTTAGTTTGTCCCTCAAATTTCGGTTCACTTATTTTTATACTAATGACTCCTGTAATCCCCTCTCGGATATCTTCGCCAGATAAGCTCTTATCGTTATCCTTTAGGATTTTCATTTGCTTAGCATACTCGTTTATTGTTTTTGTTAGGGAGTTTTTAAATCCGGAAAGATGTGTACCACCTTCTATCGTATTTATGTTATTTGCAAAACTAAATATGTTCTCGTTATATCCATCGTTGTGACAAAAGGCTACTTCAATCGATATATCATCTTTCTCTCCCTCACAGTAAAAAATATTGTCGTAAATCGGAGTTTTATTTTTGTTCAGATATGAAACAAATTCCGATACACCACCCTCGTAGTGAAATGTTTTGTCAAGTTTCGGTTCAACCCGTTCATCTATTAATTTAATTTTAAGTCCCTTTGTTAAAAATGCTGTTTCTTGAAAACGCTTTTTTAAAGTTCCAAACTCATATACGGTTTCCTCAAAAATTGTTTCGTCTGGTAGAAAATGAACAAATGTTCCAGTTTTATCCGTAGAACCAACAATTTGTAATGATTGAACTACATGGCCTCTTTCAAACTTTTGTTCATAAATATTTCCATGCTGGTAAACTCGTACAACTAGCCATGTTGATAAAGCATTAACTACTGAAGCTCCAACACCATGTAGGCCTCCAGATACTTTATATCCACCACCACCGAATTTTCCTCCAGCATGTAAGATTGTAAACACTACTTCAACTGCGGATACTCCCTTGTCTTTATGAATTCCAACAGGTATTCCTCTCCCATTATCTAAAACCGAAATGGAATTGTCTTTGTGAATTGTTATTGTCACTTCATCACAAAATCCTGCCAAAGCTTCGTCGACAGCGTTATCCACGATCTCATAAACAAGGTGGTGAAGACCTTTAGAAGCAGTGCTCCCAATATACATATCTGGTCTCTTACGTACGGCCTCTAAGCCTTCTAGTATTTGAATTTGACTTTCGTCGTAAATATTATTAGACATAAAAAGATCTCACTCCTTTTAATTTTCTTAATTTGAATTTATTTATAATTTTTTGTCATCTTGTTAGTATATCATACTTGTATAATCTTTGCAAACGATATTTGATTCTGTAATAGCAAATACCCTTAAATTTTTTTCATTTTTAAAAATTTCAGTGTCGATTCCAGTGCATGTTATAAGGGTTTGGATATTTTTAGTATAACTAAATAAACAATTTTGTCTGTTTATATCAAGTTCTGCTAAAACGTCATCTAATAACAAAACAGGAGGATCTCCAAGTTGATCGATTATCATTTGTACCTGTGCTAATTTCATGCTTATAATAGCCGTTCTCTGTTGCCCCTGAGAAGCAAAATTTTTAGCTAATTTTCCATTTATCAAAATATCAAAGTCGTCTCTTTGTGGTCCAATATTTGTCTGACCTAATTTTATATCTGACTCCTTTTTTTCTTTCATAGCACATTTAAAATTTTCTGCTAATACATTTGGTTTATATACTAACTCTAGCGTTTCATTACTATTTGATATATTTTGATGAATGTGTAAAATTTTTGAATTTAACATTTCGAAAAAATTTTTTCGTTTTTGGATGATTATAACTGCATTATCGCTTAACGTATTGTCCATAACATCTAGATAACCCATCTCAAGACTATTCAAACTGTTCTTTTGATTTTGTTTTAAATAACTATTTCGTTGCTTTAAAAGACTATGATAATTAGCTAGACTGTTATAATATACTTTATCCATTTGGCATAGTTGTATATCCATAAAACGTCTACGGGTTTCAGGATCTTTTTTTATTAAGTTTAAGTCTTCTTGCGAAAAAAATACAACGTTTAAAAGACCATATAAATTACTTGTACTACTAGTTAACTTGTCTATTAAGATAGTTTGATTTTTAGTTTTTGATGATATAGAAAAATCTATTGTGGTCGAAAAATATTTTTTTGTCAAATCTAAATTTACAGATAGTTCAGACTGATCCCATTTAATCATTTCTTGCCTATTATGTGTACGGTGTGATCTAGCTGTAGCAGATAAATATATTGCTTCCAGAATACTTGTTTTCCCTTGAGCATTATTGCCAAATAAAATGTTTATACCATTACCTAAAATTAACGTTGTATTTGAATGATTTCTAAAATTGTTTAAGGTTAGTTTACGTACATACACAATTATTCACCAATTATTTCTAGTTCCTGTCCATTAAATTTTACTAGGTCACCCCTATATATTTTTTTTCCTCGCTGATTGCAAGCATTGTTGTTAACTTGTACCAGATTGTTCTGAATCATGGCTTTAGCCATACCTCCACTTTCTACAAGTCCCGCAAATTTTAGTAACGAATCTAATTTTATAAATTCGCTTTTTATCACTATTTGTTTCATACTTGTCCTTTCGTTCACATATATTCATATATTTTATTTTGTTTTTTGTTTTAAATTAACTTTCGTTAACTCGAATTGGTAAAATCAGATATCGATATCTGTCACCTTCAATAGGCATTATAACAGCTGGAGCCATTTTAGATACAAAGTTAACGTAGACTTGTTCATCATCAATATTCTTCAAAGCATCAATCAAATATCGCGGATTAAAAGCAATTTTTAGTGGTTGACCACGCAATGTAATAGCTAACTCCTCAAATGATTCTCCCATAGTTGTATTAGACGTAACTATCAATGTGTCTTTATTTATTTCCAGCCTAACTGGATTTTTGCCATCCTCACGTGAAATTAGAGCAGCTCTTTCAACACTCATTAAAAGCTTTTCACGATCAATGATAATCCTAGTTTCAAAGTCATTCGAAAAAATGTCTTGATATCTTAAAAATTCACCTTCGATAAGCCTAGATACCACTGTAGTATCAGAGAAATTAAACAATACATGGTCATCACCAAAACAAAGTCTGACCGTGTCATCTTTTTCTTTGTCAGTTCCTAAAATTTTTGTTACCTCCAATAATGTTTTTGCTGGTATAATTTTTCCGATTTTTAAATTTTTGTCTTCTAGGTGAAGTTTCATGAATGCGATTCTAAATCCATCTATAGCTACTAAATTTAGTTGTCCGTTCTCGATTTCAAGTTTTTCACCGGTTAAGCTGGGTCTACTCTCTTCCTGTGCTACGGAAAAAATAGTGCGCTTAATTATGTTTTTCAACTCAGCTTGACTAATTACAAAGCTCTTGGCGAGAGAGACACTTGGTAAATCAGTAAACTGTTTGACATCGAAAGTTTGTAATGTGAACTTAGATTTTTGATTTATGATTGTGATTTGATTTTTCGATATAGTTGTTATTTCTATATCGCCTGGTGGCATTTTCCTTATCATCTCAGAAAATAGTTTTGCATCAACAGCAATTTGCCCATTTTCTAAAGTTTTGCCATTTATAATATTTTTTATACCTAATTCGAGATTATTTCCAACTAAAATTATTTTTTCGTCTTCAGCTGTGATTAAAATGCATTCTAAAATTGGGTTGACAGACCTTGCTGGACATGCCTTTATGACAATATTGATAGCCTGTGATAATGTGTTTTGATTACATAAAAATTTCATTTCGTGATTAATTCCTCTCAATCCATTTGCATGCTTTTGTATTTCACGCATTTTTTTATTATCGCCAAAAAATTCAAAAATGAATCCAGTTTTATTATTTTTTCTCAAATAAAGCCATAGGGCAGGCTTCTGGCCTTAAAATATTTTTAATCAAGTAAGTCTACTAAAATTACTTGTAGGGGTAGGTTCCTGACCTTAAAATATTTTTAGTTAAGTTAAGTCTACTAAAATTACTTGTAGGGGTAGGTTCCTGACCTTAAGATATTTTTAGTTAAGTTAAGTCTGTTGAAATTACTTGCAAGGGTAGGCTCCTGACCTTAAGATAATTTTAGTATAAGTTAAGTCTACTAAAATTACTTGTAGGGGTAGGTTCCTGACCTTAAGATATTTTTAGTATAAGTTAAGTCTACTAAAATTACTTGTAGGGGTAGGTTCCTAACCTTAAGATATTTTTAGTTATGCGAACTATGAAAAATTATTAACTGCAAAGCTCGAGTTATTTTTAGCTATAGGGTAGGTGCGTAGCCTTGGAGGGGGCTGTCGCCTACGAGTTAGCTAAGCACCGTCGGGGACACGGCAGGTGGAACCTGTCGCAGTTGTTGCGAACAAACTTGTGGTGTGTAACATTCTTGTAATGCGAAATCCAGCTTCTCTCATGCGCGCGTACGCGTATATACATGTTATTTATAGTACTTAATAATTAGTAGTAGTAGGGGAGGCGAAAAATTGTGCATAACTATATGTAGACCTTGATAGTCAACGATTTTGCCTGTGCATAACTCTGTGCATAACTTGTGCATAACTTTTGAAAATTGTGCATAACTTGTCATAAAAGTGCTGATTATTTATGAAATATTTTTAATAGTGTTCAAACACCTAAATACCTGTGCATAACTTTTTTTTATAAAAATCGATATATATTTTAGCTAACAAATTTTGAATTAAAAGATTAAATTTAGAAAATATGACTAACTACAATTTTGAATTTAAATAATAATATTAGAAAATAGCACCTATAACATTTGTGTAATAAATTAAAAAATGATAGCTTGACTTATTTGATAGTATCTATTGATAAATAAATTTTGTGTATTAAGTAGTGTATTATTGATAATATAATCTATTAAAATAGCTTGCATATAACTCTGTAAAGTCTTGATAACAAAGGAGTTAGAATATGATTGTGCATAACTTTTGTTATTAATTACTTTATTTGATGATATATATGAGCAAATAATTTTAAGCTGATATAGCAAAATAGTTTGTGTATAATTTTAAAAGCCTTGATAAATAAGGAGTTAGAATATAATTATGTATAACTTTTATTCTTGATTAGTTTATTTGATCAGATATATATATCGAATAAACTTAATTTAAATAGTAAAACACGTTGTGCATAACTCTGAAAAGCGTTGATAAATAAGAATTTAGAATATACATCAATTATCGAATAGCTTAATTAATAATATATATTAGCGAATAAATTTCAAATAGTAAAATAGCTTGTGCATAACTTTTGAAAGCCTTGATAACTAAGGCTTTAGAATATGCTTATATATAACTTTTATAATTGGTTAGTTTAGTTGATAATATATATATACCAAAATAAATTGAAATTAAATACTAAAATAACCTGTGCATAACTTTTGAAAGCCTTGATAACCAAGGAGTTAGAATATGTTTGTATATAACTTTTATTATTGATTAGTTTAGTTGATAATATATATATACCAAATAAATTGAAATGAAATACTAAAAAAGCCTGTGCATAACTTTTGAAAGCCTTGATAACCAAGGAGTTAGAATATGCTTGTATATAACTTTTATTATTGGTTAGTTTAGTTGATAACATATATATACTGAGTAAATTGAAATTAAATAATAAAATGGCCTGTGCATAACTTTTGAAAGCCTTGATAACCAAGGAGTGAGAATATGCTTGTATATAACTTTTATTATTGCTTAGTTTATATATACCGAGTAAATTGAAATTAAATAATAAAATAGCCTGTGCATAACTTTTATTATTGCTTAGTTTATATATATCGAGTAAATTGAAATTAAATAATAAAATAGCCTGTGCATAACTTTTGAAAGCCTTGATAACCAAGGAGTGAGAATATGCTTGTATATAACTTTTATTATTGGTTAATTTAGTTGATAACATATATATACTGAGTAAATTGAAATTAAATAATAAAATAGCCCTGTGCATAACTTTTGAAAGCCTTGATAACCAATGAGTGAGAATATGCGTGTATATAACTTTTATGATTGCTTAGTTTATATATACCGAGTAAATTGAAATTAAATAATAAAACGGCCTGTGCAT
>LNZM01000119.1 GCA_002007295.1 Candidatus Epulonipiscioides saccharophilum
AACGTAAAAATATACCTTTTGATAAAATAGAAGAATGTATAGAAGACATTGCAGGAATTAGAATTATGTGCCAATTTGAGGAAGACATCAAAACTGTAATCTCTCTCGTAAAACAAAGGCATGAAAAAGATTTATTTGTTATAAGAGAAAGGGACTACATAACCAATATGAAACCTAGTGGTTATAAAAGCTATCACATAATTATTAGATATCCAGTCCAAACAGCTAAAGGTGAAAAACATATTTTAGCTGAAATTCAAATAAGAACTCTAGCTATGAATTTTTGGGCTACTATAGAACATTCTCTTAGATATAAATATAAACAAAATATGCCTAAAGACATCCAGGATCGCCTTAATAAAGCAGCGATGGCCGCCTATAAATTAGATGAAGAAATGGCCCAAATTAGAGAAGAAGTCTTAAAATCTCAAAAAGTATTTACTGAAGAAGCTAATCTCATCGGAGATATTTTTAACAATATCCAAAACTTGGCCGGTAGAAATACATCCGAAAATATGAATAATATTTATGAAACTTTCTGGAAGCTTTGGGAAGAAAATAATCTAGATAAACTTAGAGAATTTGATAATCGATTACTTCATTGTTTAGATGAAAAAATAGTCTGATCTTAATAATACAAACATTAACTTAATCTTTAAATATACCTATAAAAAAATAATTTCAAAAACCCCTTGTAAAATTTTCAAACTAGTGTACAATGGAACCCATAGACAGACCTGCGTTGTACGATCCCTTGTTATTTTGAACCTACAACTTAAATTTGGGAGACTGATTATGCAACGAATGATGCCGGGCCACAATCTAATTCGCTTTGCGCAGTGGATGGCAAAGTTTTAGCTAAGTCACCCACCTAGCTATGCTAGGGCGTCAAAATCTCAAGAACGTCTGGGCGGGAATGAACGATCTCTTTCGGGAGGTCGTTTTATTTTTTCTACATATAATATAAAATATTATCGTTTAAAACGATATTAAAATGGGTATGCTTTTATTTAGCATTAATATTTTTTAATGCTATAATTTACAACAAGGATTTAATATGTATAGCAAAAACAAAATTAAAAAAAATATATATTTCAAAAAAGAAGATGAAGAACTATATAGTATCTGGTTTCATATGACTAGACTTAATAGTATAAAAAAAAAAGAATTTATAGAAAATGCACATAGCTTTACTAATTTATATAATTTTCAACAAGATTTTTTGAAATTTGATTCTAAGAAGTTATCCTTTTTTTCTAACTTTAATTCTGAATCTATATTAAATAAAGCACAGGAAATATTCGAAGATTGTAAAAGTAAGAACATAGACATTATAAATTATTTTAGCACAGAATATCCGCCCTTATTAAGGCATATAGCAGACCCTCCGATGGTCTTATTTGGAAAAGGTCAAAAAGAAACTTTAGGTAAATTATTTATTGCTATAGTTGGTGCCAGAGACTGTTCGGTCTATGGCCATGATCTAGCTTACCAATTTAGTCATGAATTAGCTCAAAAAGGAATATGTTTAATAAGTGGCTTAGCTACGGGAATAGATACAATTGTTCACCAAAGCGCTTTAAATTTTGAAACAAGTACAATTGCTGTCTTAGGAACAGGCGTAAATAATTGTTATTCTAAATATAAAAAATTATTATTAGATAAAATTATAGAAAATGGTTATATTATTTCTGAATACTGGTCTCATAGAGCAGGTAATAAATATACTTATCCAAAAAGAAATCGTATTATAACTGGATTAAGTCATGGTGTCTTGGTTATAGAAGCGGAAGTAAATAGTGGTAGTACGAATAGCGCTGCTCATGCTCGTGATCAAAATAGAACAACATTTGTTATTCCTTCTAACTTAAAATCAATAGCCAGTACAGGTACAAATGAACTTCTTAAAAATACATCTGCTTTATTAATTCAAAATGTAAATGATATATTAGAAGATATCGTTGATATACCCAAATTTACAAAATTAAATGGAAATACTTTTCTTAACTTTAAAATGGGGAATCAGTCTATTAAACAAAAAAATCCACATTTTCAATTAAAAAATAAATCTTTAAAATGTAATCTTATATCCATTTTAAAATATAAAACTAATATTAATTATGAGTATAACGATGACCCATGTGATGATCCACGTACAGTTACGGATTATCATTATGAGAATGATTATAAAGATGGTTCATATTCATTGATTGATCATGAAGATGATCAATGTAAATTTGTGGATTATGATTACGAGGATGATTCTTGTTCACTTATTAATTATGAAGATGATCTATTTTCATTTACTGATTGTGATAATGAGCAAAGTTCACTTACTAATTCTGATGGTAAGACAATTTCATTTATTAGTAATAAATCTGATTCATTTTCACATAATAAAAAAGAAATAACTAATTTAGAATCGATTGCACCAGAAACTACATTTGAATCAGATAAAAAAATTTCACTTGATAAAAATGAAAGTTTAGTTTATGATTGTCTAAGTTGTGACAGTTTATCATATGCCGAATTAATAAAAAAAACTGGAATAACTGATAACCAGTTAAATATAATTTTGTTTAAACTTTTATATGAAAAATGTGTTATTTCTAAACTACCAGGGCATAGATATAGTAAGAAAAGATAATGTTTTGTGGAGGAGTTGTTTATTGTGGCTAATAATTTAGTAATTGTAGAATCTGCTGCAAAGGTTACTACTATTAGTAAGTTTTTAGGAAAGTCATATAAAGTAGAAGCGTCCCTTGGACATGTTAGAGACTTACCCAAAAGTCAATTAGGGATAGACGTAGATAATAATTATGAACCTAAATATATTACAATTAGAGGAAAAGGTGAATTAATACAAAAGCTTAGAAAAGAAGCCAAAAATGCCAAGTGTATCTATTTAGCTACTGACCCGGATAGGGAAGGTGAAGCGATAGCATGGCATTTATATTTTGCATTAAGATTAGAAGGAAAAACTGTAAAAAGAATAACTTTTAATGAAATCACCGAAACAGCAGTAAAAGAAGCCTTAAAGCATCCAAGAAATATAAACTTAGACTTAGTGGATGCGCAACAAGCTAGACGAATATTGGATAGATTAGTAGGATACAAAATCAGCCCAATATTATGGAAAAAAATTCGTAAAGGCCTAAGTGCTGGACGTGTACAGTCGGTTACTCTTAGGTTAATATGTGATAGAGAAAAAGAAATTACAGAGTTTATAGAGCAAGAATATTGGTCTATAGAAACTTTATTTAAAATGGGTAAAACAAAAGGATTTGAGGCCAAATTAGAAAAAATAGATGGCAAAAAGTTTGAGTTGCAAAATCAAGCCCATACGCAACAGATTATAGACGAATGTGTTAATAATCCGTTTATAGTAACAAAGTTTAAAACTGGTGAAAAAGTCCGAAATTCACCACTTCCCTTTACTACTAGTACTATGCAACAGGAATCGGCCAAACAATTAGGTTACTCAACACAAAAGACGATGAATATAGCTCAACAGCTTTATGAAGGGATAAAAATAGGCAAAGAACAAGTAGGTATAGTATCTTATATAAGGACTGATTCAACCCGAGTTTCGCAATCAGCTGTAGCTATGGCTAAGGATTATATAATAAATAAATTTGGTGAACACTACTTAAAAGAGAATAAGAAGTCTTCCAAAAAATCCAATCAAAATATTCAAGATGCTCATGAAGCTATCCGGCCAACCTATATAGATCAGACTCCTGAAAGTTTAAAAGAGTACTTGTCTCGTGATCAATATAGGTTGTATAACTTAATCTATAATAGATTTTTAGCCAGTCAAATGAAAGAAGCTGTTTTTCAAACTCATTCTATTAAAATAGAAAATGGTCGCTACACTTTTGGTGCTAGCTATCAAAAAGAAAAGTTTGACGGATTTCTTAGAGTTTATAAAGATGATGACGATGAACGAAATTCTAAAGAAATTACTGTAAAAGAAGGCGAACAGTTAACTTTAATTAAAATTGATAAAAATCAACATTTTACTAAGCCCAAATCTAGATATCAAGAAGCCTCTTTAGTAAAAACTTTAGAAGAAAACGGTGTCGGCCGTCCTAGTACCTATGCCCCTACTATAACAACACTATTGGCTAGAGGTTACATTACAAAAGAACAAAAAATTCTTTATCCTACAGATCTAGGTGAGATTGTTAATAACATTATGCTAGATTACTTTCCCGAAGTTGTTGATGTAGAATTTACTGCTCAGCTAGAAAAAATCTTAGATGAAATAGCTACCGGCAATATAGAATGGAAAGAAATTATTAAGGCATTTTATCCGAATTTTGCTAAAACCGTACAAAAAGCGGAAGATGAGATAACCAATATTGATATTACTGAAGTAACAAATATCCCATGCGAAAAATGTGGTACTAACTTAATAGTCAGATATAGTAAATATGGCAAGTTTTTCGGTTGCCCTAATTTTCCTGAATGCACATTTTCTAAACCATGGTTTGAACCTATAGGAGTAAAGTGTCCTTTATGTGATGGTGAAGTAATCTTAAAGAAAAGCAAAAAAGGTCGCATTTATTATGGCTGTGAAAATAATGCAGATGAAAAGTGCGAGTTTATGTCCTGGCAAAGACCTACTGGTGACAAATGTCCTAACTGCGGAGGTATTTTAGTGGAAAAGGGTAAAAATAAGAAGATTGTTTGTGCTAATGAAACTTGTAATTATGGTAAGGAAAATAAGAACGAAAGTAAAGAAAGTAAAGCAAACAAGAATGCAAGTAAAAATAATTAAATAAAAGAGTGAAAATATGCAAGTAACAAAAGACTTTGAAAATATAGTAATAAATAGTATTCCTTTAATTGACGTTCGGGCCGAAGTTGAATTTAGTAAAGGTGCATTTCTAAATACGATAAATATTCCGATAATGGATAACTTAGAACGTCATGTCATAGGAATTGAATATAAGCAAAAAGGGAATGATAAGGCTGTTGAATTAGGTCATGAATTAGTTTCAGGAAATCTACGTGAGAATAGGATTAATCAGTGGGTTAATTTTATAAATCAAAATCCTGAAACTATAATTTACTGTTTTCGAGGTGGCCAAAGATCTAAGATTGCACAAAGTTGGATAGAAGAGAAATTAGGCCGCTCAATACAGCGATTAGATGGTGGGTACAAAGCATTTAGGAACTATTTATTAGAAAATTTACAATCCGAAAATGTAGCAAAAGATGTAGTTATTTTAGGTGGCTATACTGGTACCGGCAAAACAAAATTGCTGCAAGAATTTCCCTTTACGATAGATCTTGAGGGGTTAGCCAACCATAGAGGATCATCATTTGGCAGACATATTAATGCACAACCTAGTCAAATCAACTTTGAAAACAATTTATCTTACTGTCTTATTCAAAATAAATATAAAAACTATAAATCTATTCTAATAGAAGATGAAGGTAAACATATTGGCAGTAATTTTATCCCAACCTCTTTGGCAGAGCATTTTTCTAAAGGAAAGCTTATTGTATTAACCGAGAACATAGAGACTAGAGTGGACATAACGCATGCGGAATATGTTGTAAGCTCACAGGCCGAGTATTGTGATGCTTTCGGAAATGATATAGGACTTTATGAATGGGCCAAATATATTTTAGGTAGTATAGAACGCTTAAAAAAGCGTCTTGGCGGATTAGCCACAAAAACGTTAGTAGATACGTTTAATTCTGCATTTAGTAAACAATTGCTTTCCGGCCAAACTTCTATGCACAATGAATGGATACGAAAATTATTAGTAGATTACTATGATCCTATGTATAATTATCAATTAAAAAACACTAGTAAAGAAATTATTTTTAGTGGTGATACAAGTCAAGTAAGGGATTTTATAAAACAGAATTGCTAAAGGAGATTTATAACATATGACGGATTTAGATATAGCACAAAATGCGACAATGTTACCTATAACTGATATAGCCATGAAAATAGGTATAGAAGTGGATGATCTTGAGCAGTATGGCAAGTATAAAGCTAAAGTAGCCAACAGTATTTATTCTAAAGTGGAGGAGAATAAAAATGGAAAACTTGTTTTAGTAACAGCTACTAGTCCCACTCCATCCGGCGAAGGAAAGACTACTGTAACTGTTGGTTTAGGCCAAGCAATTAATAAACTAGGAAAAAGTTCGATAATAACGTTGCGAGAGCCATCATTAGGCCCTTGCTTTGGAATAAAAGGAGGAGCCACTGGTGGAGGATATTCTCAAGTGCTCCCAATGGAAGATATCAATCTACATTTTACTGGAGATATCCATGCTGTTGGATCGTGTAATAATTTACTTTGTTCTATGATAGATAATCATATACATCAAGGAAACGAGTTAAATATTGATCCATCTAGTATAACTTTTAAAAGATGTGTAGATCTAAACGACAGAGTATTAAGAGAAATAATAGTTGGATTAAATTCGCAAGTAAATGGAGTAATAAGGCAAGATGGATTTATGATTACTGTTGCGTCAGAAGTAATGGCCATATTATGCTTAGCAGCAGATCTAGAAGATTTAAAAAACAAGTTAGCAAATATTATGATAGGGTACACGTATGCTAAAAAACCGATTTACGCATCGGACTTAAAAGCACAAGGAGCTATGGCCACACTTTTAAAGGATGCTATAAATCCAAATTTGGTTCAAACACTAGAAAATACACCAGTATTGATGCATGGCGGACCATTTGCAAACATAGCGCATGGATGTAACAGTATAAGAGCTACAAAATTAGCCTTAAAATTATGTGATATAACGATTACTGAGGCAGGATTTGGAGCCGATCTTGGAGCCGAAAAATTTATGGATATCAAGTGTCGTCAAGCCGATATTTCGCCGGATGCCGTAGTGTTAGTAACAACAATAAGATCGATCAAATATAATGGAGGCGTAAAAAAGGATTTAACCTTAGAAAATGTTAAGGCGGTGTACAAGGGATCGGAAAATTTAAAGCGTCACATAAGCAATTTGAAAAAGTTTGGTGTACCAATAGTTGTAACGCTAAATACTTTTAAAAGTGATACAGAAGCTGAGATAGAGGCGTTAGCCGAAATTTGCAAAGAAGAAGGGTTAAAGTTTTGCATTTCTAGAGTTTGGGAGCTTGGCGGTGCTGGTGGCCTAGATCTGGCTAATACTATTATCAACATTTTGGATAATGAAAGTGCACATTTTAAATTTTTATATGATATTAATTTAAGCATTACGGATAAAATTAAAGAAATAGCTACCAAAATATATGGTGCAGACGATATCAAGGTAGATTTAGTAGCAAAAAGAGAAATTGCCAAAATTCAAGAATTAGGTTTTGGACATCTTCCGGTTTGTATCGCTAAGAATCAATATTCTTTTTCGGATAATCCAAAATCTCTTGGTGCGCCAAAAGGTTTTACTACTTCTATTACAGAAGTTAGGTTATGTTCCGGTGCAGGCTTTATAGTAGCATTAACTAGTAGTATTATGACTATGCCCGGTTTGCCAAAAGTACCATCAGCCGAAAAAATTGATATAGATAAAAATGGCGTAATTACTGGACTATTTTAAATTTTTAAATATTAATTGAGGGAGTTATTTTAGAATGAATATAGATACAAAAGTAATCAATGGCCAGAAAATTGCTTCTATAATAAAGGATCAAATTAAAGATGTTATAAATCAGGCATATCCTGAAACTGTCGGCTTAGCTGTTATTTCTTTGGGTAATGATGAAGCTTCTCAAATATATGTACGTAATAAACAAAAGGCATGCGACTATGTTGGAATCAAATCTCAAATTTATAATTTTGAAGCAAATACTCCTCTAGAAGATATATTAGAATTAATAGATGTATTAAATAATTCTCACTCTGTAGATGGAATATTAATTCAGTTACCTTTGCCTGCACATATAAATCCTAGGGATCTTATTTCAGCTATAGATTTTAAGAAAGATGTTGATGGCTTTTCTAAAGAAAGTTTAGCCGGACTAATAACAGGTGATACTGTTTTTAAAAGTTGCACGTCACTCGGCATTATCGAGCTATTAAAATATGAGAAGATAAAAATTTCTGGCAAAAAATGTGTTGTAGTAGGACGTAGTAATATTGTAGGCAAACCACTAGCCTTAATGTTATTGAATGAAGATGCTACAGTATCGATTTGTCACTCCAAAACGGATAATCTTATAGACGAAATAAAAACAGCTGATATATTGATCACAGCTATAGGTCAGCCCAAATTTATTACTGGAGATATGATAAAACCCGGTGCTGTAGTTATAGATGTAGGCATAAATAGAGATATAAATCAAAAATTATGTGGAGATGTGGATTTTGATTCATGTTTTGGAATAGCCGGTTATATAACGCCTGTACCTGGCGGAGTAGGGCCAATGACTGTTGCAATGTTGCTTAAAAATTGCTTAACTGCAGCAAACCTAAAAATTTAATTTAGAAAAATATTTAATCAGGACCTATCACAGATGGTTATATACCTGTTAAGATATAATTTATATTTTTAAGCTAGATTAAAGTAGTTTTTATATTGCTTTATTCTATACTAATAGATTTACAAAGAATTGTTGAAATTAGTGAAATTAGGAAGGAAGTTAAAAATTGTCTAACACAGTTGCATTTATATCACTTGGATGTGATAAAAATTTAGTTGACAGCGAACATATGCTAGGTCTTTTAAATGAGGCCGGCTTTGAATTAATCGCAGATGAAGAGCAAGCGGAGGTTTTAATAGTTAATACTTGTTGCTTTATCGATGAAGCAAAACAAGAAAGTATTGATAACATTTTGGAGGTTGCACAATATAAAAAAATTGGTAACTGTAAAGCCCTTATTGTTACAGGGTGCATGGCCGAACGCTATAAGGATGAATTGTTAAAGGAAATTCCAGAAGTAGACGCTATTGTTGGGACTACTTCTTATGACAAAATTGCAAATATCGTCAAAAATGTTTTGATGAAAAATGAAATTCGCCAACATTTTGATGATATCAATCGGCCACACTTAGAAAATATGCCTAGAATTCTTACTACAGGCGGATATTTTGCTTATATCAAAATTGCCGAAGGTTGTGATAGCCACTGCTCTTACTGTATCATACCAAAGCTTAGAGGGAAAATATTTTGATGTTTGAGATGACTCTACCTAATCATTCTTATGCAATGAGCCACACTAAATCCTGAGGATGAATGGGAGCGAGTGAAGGAGAGAATCAGATTTAATTGCATTAGGGCTCAGAGGTGATGAGATTAGCTTGTAAGCTATCTGAGTCGAGAGAAAACCAGCACCAGAGATTTGGTGGCCTTTGACTGTGATGTCCACCTACTCATTAGACTTTCAACAGATGCATGCCATTACATAAAAGCCTTTTTGGAAACTTATGAGGGTCAATTTATGAAATTGAAATGAAAGTGAATTCAGGGACACTGAAAAGGTTTGCTTTTGTTTAATTCATGAAAGGAGAGAGATGCGTG
>LNZM01000120.1 GCA_002007295.1 Candidatus Epulonipiscioides saccharophilum
CTATATTATAGAGAGGTATTTGTGGAAGTGCTTCTGAATTATTATGTAACTCGCTAGAATCTTGATTGCTATCTGATATTTTTTGAATTGCTTCTATATTATAGGTTGATATTTGCGAAAATTCTTCGGAATTATAAATAGGTGGCTCGTTAGAATTTTGATTGCTATTCGATCTTTCTTGAGTTGCTTCTATATTATAGGTCGGTATTTGCGTTTGCGGAAATTCTTCTGAATTATCGGTATATAGTTTGCTAGAATCTTGATTATTATTGTCCGATATTTTTTGTATTCCTTCTATATTATAGAGAGGTATTTGTGGAAATGCTTCTGAATTATTATGTAACTCGCTAGAATCTTGATTGCTATCTGATATTTTTTGAATTGCTTCTATATTATCGGTTGGTATTTGCGAAAATTCTTCGGAATTATAAATAGGTGGCTCGTTAGAATTTTGATTGCTATCCGATCTTTCTTGAGTTGCTTCTATATTATAGGTCGGTATTTGTGTTTGAGAAAATTTTTCTGAATTATCGGTATGTAGTTTGCTATAATCTTGATGATTATTGTCCGATATTTCTTGTATTCCTTCTATGTTATAGAGTTGTGTATTTGAATTTATTTCTATATTATCGAGTTGCTCGTTTGAATTTATTTCTATATTATCGAGTTGTGTGTTTGAATTTATTTCTATATTATCGAATTGCATGTTTGGAATTGTTTCTATATTATTGAGTTGCATTTTTGGAGCTATTTTTATATTATCGGATTCGACTTGTGAAACTGCTCCGTTAAGATTATTTTGAATATTATTTGATTGTTGAGCATTGACTTGTAAAGGCATAGATATTTGTTGCAATAGTAGTGAAGCAATCAGAAAATTGCTAAATTTCTTTTTCATATGTAATTATCTCCTTAAATAATTAAATTTTTCTTAAAAGTATACCACCCTAGCCTTAAAAGATCAAGTATTTATGACAATAATTAAATGGTAATTAAAGTCAGCAAAATAGTAATTTTTAGGCCATCTCCACATACTTATTCTCTCCAAAAATATTCGGCCCGAAAAGGCATAGCCGGGAACTTAAGATTGAAAGTGTGTAGAGAAAAATTACGAGCTAGAGTACCATAAGAACCTCTCAGTCTGTTTCACTACGTTGCGTCCCGTGTTTCACAAAATTGTGGGGAAGCGGTGCCTCCCTCCGGGAGGGAGGTGTCAGCGTAAGCTGACGGAGGGAGAAAGCGTGCCTTCTAGTTGTAGTTGCTTATGTGATCTGTATACAAAATTTATAAGTGACATAGTTAATTTTCTTAAGTTCCCGCCTATCACTTCTTTTCACCAAAAATATTTGGCCCGAAAAGGATTACAAAATTGCCTACATTCTTCTTTTCACAAAAAAAAATCGGCTTAAAAAGGATTGCAACATTAATGTATTTAAACTATAATAGATAAGACAAACAAGGGTTACAAATAGAAATCACATAAAAAAAGACAACAGGAGGATTTTAGTATGAAGCATTTGGTAAATCCACTAGATTTATCGATAGATGAGATACAAGAAATTTTGGATCTAGCCAAAGATATAGAGAGAGATATGAAAAAGTATTCAAAAGTTTGCGAGGGTAAAAAGTTAGCCACCCTATTTTATGAGCCTAGCACGAGGACTCGGCTCAGCCATGAAGCGGCTATGCTGAACTTAGGCGGATCCGTTCTCGGCTTTTCTAGTGCCGACGAAAGCTCCGCTTCTAAAGGCGAATCCATTTCCGACACCATTAGAACAGTATCTTGTTATTCGGATATTATCGCTATCCGCCATCCCAAAGAAGGTTCTGCCCTTATTGCTTCGGAATTTTCCCAAGTCCCTATTATTAACGCCGGAGATGGGGGGCACGAACATCCAACTCAGACGCTGACAGATCTTTTGACAATCCAAGCTGAAAAGGGTAGATTGGATAATCTGACCGTCGGCTTATGCGGAGATCTGAAGTTTGGCCGCACCGTTCATTCTCTCATTAAGGCTTTGGTTCGTTATCCTAATATAAAATTTGTTCTTATTTCCCCTGAAGAGCTAAGGTTGCCGAATTATATAGTTCAAGAAGTCTTGAAAAAAAATAATGTACCTTATATCGAAGAAGTTCGCTTAACTAATGCTTTGCCCAATTTGGATTTATTATACATGACTCGTGTCCAAAAAGAACGCTTCTTTAATGAAGCCGAATATATTCGAATGAAAGATTTTTATGTCCTCGATTCTAACAAAATGAAATTGGCCGACAAAAACATGTTAGTTCTTCATCCTCTACCTAGAGTAAATGAAATTCATCCGGAAATAGATAATGATCCGAGAGCCGTATATTTCAAACAAGTCCAATATGGTGTCTACGTTCGAATGGCCTTAATTATCAAACTATTAGATATTCAGGTTTAACTAAGTTAGTCGAATAATGTACGCTTTCTCCCCACATACATGGGAACTTAAGCAAATTAACTATGTCACTTATAAATTTTGTATACAGATCACATAAGCAACTACAACTAGAATGTGCGCTTTCTCCCTCCCGTGCCCCTACCTCCATAACCGAGAACTTAAGAAGCGAAAAACTTCGCATTTAAACTTTGCACTTGTACTTGACCTTAGCCTTCCTCTTGAGGAAGGTGGCCGCGAAGCGGACGGATAGAGTTGCAGCGTAGCTGCGCACTTGACCTTGACCTTGATCTTAGCTTTCTTCAAATTCTATTCGTTAGCTTCTCTGATTTTATGGTTTTTTTCTTAAGTTCCCATGTATGCCCCTAACCCCTATAGCCGAGAACTTAAGCAAATTAACTATTACAAAACCATAAAATAAAATTCTTTATTCAACCTGAACTTAATTGGCTGAACATTAAACTATTCGAAATACAGATTAAAAAAAAGGAGCTGAATATGCAAAATCATACTTTAAACATAAGTGGTATCTTGGAAGGTTTTGTTCTCGATCACATACCAGCGGGCAAGGGCATGGAAATTTACAAATATTTAAATCTAGAAAATTTCGATTATTGCATTGCCATAATCAAGAATGCTAAAAGCCGCCGCATGGGCAAAAAGGATATTATTAAAATTGAATGTCCTATCGATTCTCTAAACTTGGGTATCCTAGGTTTTATTGATCAGAATATTACTGTTAACGTAGTCAAAAATGAAACTATTGTAGAAAAGAAAAAATTAGATCTACCTGATAAAATAATTAATATTATTAAGTGTAAAAATCCAAGATGCGTTACATCCGTAGAACATTCTTTAGATCAGATTTTTATATTAACGGATCGAGATAAGGAAACTTATAGATGCAAATATTGCGAGGAACATTTTAAAAAATAAACTAGCTTCACTCGAGAAGGTCAAGGGCGCAGCTTCGCTGCGACTCTATCCGTCCGCTTCGCGTCCACCTTCCTCAAGAGGAAGGCTTAAGTGCGCGCTACCCCTTAGTTATCAATACCTGCTCTATCCGACACCTTAATTAGTGACTGATAGGTTAAGAAGCTGTTACTAAGTGTTTGTGGAGCTGTACTTAGCCACAAAATGACTGAGAGGTTCGTTAACCAATGGATAGGGATCAATACTTTGTATTAAGTTTTGGATGATGGAAGAAAAGTGCGAACTTGCAAAAGTTACAATTTACTTGAAAGTAACAAAAACTTGTATGTACGCTTTCTCCCTCCGTCAGCTAACGCTGACACCTCCCCCGCAATTTTGTTTTCTCTGGGAGCTGTCGCCGATAGCTATCACTAAATGATGGAATCATATCATGAGCATTCAATTTTTGAAATAAAAGAAGTTGGCTGAGAGGTTAAAAAGCTATTAATAAGTACCTGCAGAGTTGCACTTAGCCACAAAATGACTGAGAGGTTAAATCAATAATTAAGGAGACGATAAATGAATCCCATTAAAAACGTTAGTATAAACCGAGGAACAAACAAAGATGTTATAATTTTTTTTGTGTTAGAATTTATTCTATACATAAGTAGCAATTTAGCACATCCTGTGACACCAACCTTTTTTAAGCAATTAGAATTAAATGATTATATGTTTGGTGTTGCTTTTGCTACAATGGCCTTTGCAACATTTTTATTTTCACCTTTTTGGGGAAAAGTCATTCGAATAATATCCGAAAAACGAGTCTTAGCTATTTGTGCTATAGGCTATAGTATCGGCCAATATATGTTCATGACCTCAAGTACGGAGTTAGAAATATTTATAGCCCGAATGATCGGCGGCTTATTTAGTGGCGGAATATTCGTTGGCTTTCTAACCTACATAACATACATTTCTAGCGAGCAGAGCAAGGCCAAAAATATAGCCATTCTTGCAACGATAGCTACGCTTGGCGGAACGGTTGGTTATTTTTTAGGTGGCCTAATCGGCAATATTGATGTTCGGATATCTTTTATCACCCAAATTATTATGCTAAACATCATGGGTATATTTTTCGGAACCATTTTGGTAAAAAGAAAAGAGCTAGAAAAAATCGATCGCCAAAATATTCTAAAAGAAATTAATCCTTTTACCGCCTTTTTTAATATTATACCATACTTAACTAGTTTACTTAGTTTGTTATTTTTGATTTCGTTTTTGGCCAGTTTTGCAACGACAGCTTTTGATCAAACGTTTAATTATTATTTAATTGATCAGTTGCTATTTCAACCTTCTTATAATGGCTTCATTAAAGCTGGTGTTGGCCTTGTATCTCTTTTTTCAACGTTTAT
The DNA here is from genome assembly GCA_002007295.1 of Candidatus Epulonipiscioides saccharophilum. Classification (GTDB taxonomy): domain Bacteria; phylum Bacillota; class Clostridia; order Lachnospirales; family Cellulosilyticaceae; genus Epulonipiscioides; species Epulonipiscioides saccharophilum. The sequence continues at coordinate 4,745 of LNZM01000120.1, forward strand.
CTGTTTTAAAATAATAGCAAAACAAAAAATTCTATCCGGATTAAAAGTTACTTTCCTTTGCTGCTCATTATCTTTAGCCGGCGTTATTGGTGTAGATTATTTACCGATATTTTTAGTGATAGCATTTATTTATTTTGCTTGCAATGCTGTTTACTTGCCTTTAGTACAAAATATAGCATCCAGTTTTGGTGATGACAGAAGTAGCTCAATTATTTTAGCTTTCTATAATGCTACTAAATCTCTGGGAATGATTATCGGCGCTCTTGTTGCTGGGTATATTTATGATTGGAATCCAAAAATCCCATTTATTATAGCCTGTATCCTATTTTTTATTTGCTACATATCTCAACGAAAATATATCAAACTAAGCTTAAATAAATAATTCTATTTGCAATGCTACGGATATTAGCCAAAATATGTAGCTCTGAGCTTTCATAAATAATTCTAATTGCCATGTTCCGGATGTCAACTAAAATATGTAACCCCGAGCTTTCTTAAGTTAATCTATTTAAAATGTTCTATATTTACATCAGTGGATTGAAAAAAGATGTAAAAAAATTCCACTGATGTATAGACATGGTAATAAATGTATGTTATAATATTCCATATATTATATAAGGAGGAAATACATATGTCCAAAAAATTATTAATCATTTTAGCTACACTGTCCGCCACTTTCGGCTCCACAGTTATGGCTCAACAAATGGCTACAACTTCTGGATTCTCATTTGAGGAGGAGGATTTTGTACCAACATCAAACAATTTAGATAATGTCACAATAAAATCCGTAACAGAAAATGGTGTGACAAACGGTGATCAAGCCTTATTATTTACTATAGATAAAGGTTTATTGCCAAAAGGAGAATATAGCACAACAGCAAGTACTAAGTTAGTTTTTGAAGCTCCGGAATCCGGTTGGCAAATCAACGATGTGTTTTCAGTAGATTTTTATAATCCGGGAACAACCGGTATTCAGATTCGAGCATTCTTTACGGATAAATCTGGTACCACCGCCATGTATTACTTGACCGTATCTCCAAAATTAAGTCATACTTTTAAATTAACTCAAGATTTATTCAAAAAACAACCAGACCTTTGGGTTGCTGAAACTCCTATCGGTTTAACTCAAAAAGATTTGGATGTGAAAAATATTCAGTCCATTTCCTTCGGTCTATATGAATTAGCTAATAAACCAGGTGACGGATTTATTATAGATAATATGTACGGTGTCTCCGGTGAAGGGACAACAGCTTATGATATACCGAAAAAAGATCTAACCTATGGTGTTAGAGTTGACAACAATCCAGCCAACGAAGTGTTGATAGAAAACCCAGAGTATCTTCCGCTAACAGATCCTAACAATCATAGAGATTGGAAAATGAGCGAAATGTTCTCCGACGAGTTTAATGGTGAAGAATTAGATACCACAAAATGGAGCGGTTATCATAGATTCTGGGCCGGAAGACAACCTTCAATATTTGATCCTAAAAACGTATCTATGAGAGATGGCCTATTGGTGTTAACTAGCACATGGGAAGACGAATTAACTGATTTGATGATAGCAGCTAATAAAAAATTATCGCCTGGAAGTGCGATATACGAAAACATTTCCGCATCCGCTGTTCAATCAATCGAACCAACCGGTTATGGTTATTACGAAATAAGGGCGAAAACGGCGCCAATATCAATCGCTTCTGCTTTCTGGTTTAGGGATCCTAAAGTTAGCAAACAAGAAATCGATATTTTTGAGCAAGTTGGCCGCCCTATCAACGCTAATAGATTAAATTTAAACGGTAGCTCTTATCCTATGAATACTCACTGGTTCCAAGAAGGTACCGACATTTCAAATGGTACCATCTATAATACTGGCGTAGACTTGACTGCTGATTTCCATATCTACGGTTTCGAATGGGATACTTATTTCTTACGTTTCTACATCGATGGCGCTTTAGTCCATGAAATCGATAATAGCATCGATTATAAGATGGACGGCTCTCAATATCTACTCTTCGATATGGAAACTAATATTTATGGATCCAATCCGCCACTTAAAGAACACTTCGATTACGAGCCTGGTGAGCGTAATCCGGCTGACTATGAGATAGATTATGTTAGAGTTTGGCGCTCAGATGTGCCACAATCATCCAAAGCTCAGGTGCCAGCTTCTAGAGATAAATTGGATTTGCCTACTGCTAAAGCTAAAGCAGGTATAAAATAATAACACTTAGCCCCCTTCCTTCCCAAAGGAAGGCTTTTTTTTACTCTATTGCGGGGGACTCCCTCCGTCTTCACAACATTGCGGGGGAGGTGTCAGCGTTAGCTGACGGAGGGAGAAAGCGTGCCTACAAATTTTAGTTACTAATCTGAGTTTGTCATTTTGTACTTCTCTCTCTTCGTTACTTTGTGACACCTCCATTTGCCAACAACTTAGATATGATTCCTACTTCACGAAGTAGGGCCATCTCGCAAAGTTCAAATACTAAGTGCGAGCGATTTTTTTTATTCTCTCTAGACAAAAATAATATGTCATGATATACTAATATAAAAATTAATTTTAAGGAGAGTTAAACTATGAGTAATAATCCAGCACATGAAAAATTAATCGATAATCCGAAATTTCTACCTTTAACAGACCCTGAAAATAAACGTCAGTGGAAAATGAGTGAAATGTTCTCCGATGAGTTTGATGGAGAATCCTTAGATTTAACTAAATGGAGCAATCATCATAGATATTGGACTGGTAGACAACCATCAATATTTGATCCAAAAAACGTATCTCTTCGAAATGGTATGTTAGTTCTTGTCAGTACGTGGGAGGATGAACCTACTGACTTAATGATAGAAGCTAACAAGCTGATCCCGGCCGGCGAGCGTATATATGAAAACATTTCCGCTTGCGCTGTTCAATCTATAGAACCAACAGGATACGGTTATTATGAAATAAAGGCTAGAACGGCCCCTATCTCTATCGCTTCAGCATTTTGGTTTAGAGATCCTATCAAAAATAAATTAGAAATAGACATATTCGAGCAGGTCGGTCGCCCTGTAAATGCTAACAGAATGAATTTAAATGGTAGTTCTTATCCGATCAATACTCACTGGTTTAAAGAAGGGAAAGACTTTTCTAACGGAAAAATTTATAACACCGGAATCGACTTGACAGCTGAATTTCATGTCTACGGATTTGAATGGGATACAGATTTCTTGCGTTTTTATATTGATGGTGTTTTCGTCCATGAAATTGATAACAACATAGAACGCAAAATCGATGGCTCACAATATTTGCTATTCGATATGGAAACTTATATTTATGGATCCAAACCACCTACAAAAGAAGCTTTCGATTATAAACCGGGCGAACGCAATCCGGCTGAGTACGAGATAGATTATGTTCGAGTATGGAGATCCAATGTACCTCAAGAAGCTAACATCGGTATTCCAGCTTCCAGAGATAATTTGGATTTGCCCACTGCTAAAGTGCGAGCAGGTATAAAATAATAACCTCTTAATCACTTCGCTGATAAAAGGAATTAAGGAGGAGCTAGTTAATGGCTCCTCTTTTTTTAATGGAGAAAATGATTTTTTTGTTCTCTCTCGATAAAAATAATTTCAAGGAAAAGTGCAAAATTCAAATGCTAA
>LNZM01000121.1 GCA_002007295.1 Candidatus Epulonipiscioides saccharophilum
TTTACTCCACTCATATTCTCCTTCGTCATTTACTTCAACTAGTGTATCACCATCTCTAGATTCAAGAGTACCAACAATATCACCATCTCTAGCGTCAAGATCATATTCGTTCTCTAATTCTTTAATTACATCGTCTAATAAATCTTCGGCGCTAGCTACTTTATCTCGGCCATCTAATTCGTCATTCCAAGCCGTTTGGGCATCGTCGTCAAAATCTATTTCAATAACAAATTCTACTACACCATGTCTATCAACATCTAATGTTATTCCTTCGATATCGGCATCGTGTGTAAGACTTTCATTATCTTTCATACTGATTATATCATCGTAGTCATCTCTAAAAATATCGTCTTCTATAATATCAATTATGTCGTCTATGTTTTCAAATATATCGACTTCTTCTACATCCAATCTACCATTATCATATTCAAATATAACTAAGTCTTCGTTAGAATCCGTATCGGTTAGCTTTCCTTCTATAGTATGACGCTCTCCATAAGTACCTACTAATTCAGCCATGATAGCGGCGCAAACATCCTCGATAAATCCTTCTATCTTTGAGGTTGATAGCCTATCATAATCTCTTCTGAAGTCGTCACCATAAAATTCTATGTCCAAATCAACAACGCTAGAACCAAATCTAGTGCTAAAGCTCCATTCAATATCTTCTTCCTCTTCATAACGAGCCAAAGCATCGTCGATAGCATATTTATCAATTTCTTTTATTTGAGTAGATGAAGAAGAACTGCCAGTATTACCATAGCCCCATGATGTGTTTGGTGTAGTTGTTTGACCATAACCCCATGATGTATTTGGTGTGGTTGTTTGACCATAGCCCCATGATGTATTTTGATTGTAACCTGGATATGTAGTTTGACCTAATCCTGGAATTGTAGTCTGACCTAATCCTGGAATTGTTTGATCATAACCCCAATTAGTATTTGAACTTGGTGGAGTTAAGGAATAAGATGGATCACTAAGAGTATTTTCATAAGAATCCAATGCTGCTTCAAGAGTATTGATTTCGGCCTGAAGTTGAGCTATTTGTTGTTTATAGGTTGTTTCGGCAGTGGAAGATAAGCCGCCGGTTAATTTGACAGTTTGATCCCCAACGTCCCAATAAGAACTTATGTTAAATAAATTACCAATATCACGTACACTTACATATGTAACTCCATCAATAATAAATGGTTCATGATTTACACTTTTATATTCATCATTTACGCTGATTCTAATATCATTATAATAAGCCTCTAGTGGTTGAAAAGAACTGATTGCAAATGTAGAAACACTGTTAAGTAATGAGCCAGTAGCTAGTGCAAAACATAATGTTTTCTTTATATTAAATGATTTTTTCATAAAATAGCCTCCTTAAAATTTGTACAAATGTATTATATCAGATAAAAATACATTTGACAATTAAAATGTTAGAAAATTAATGAAAATGTAATCTATTATAAATGAACGAGGAATATATTTATTTAATAAATTCCCCGATTTTGTTTATTTATTAGACGATTTAAATTCTGGTTTGTTCCAAATAAGAATGATAAATGAAAAAACGGCAATGGAAGCAGATACTAAATCGGATATTGGTTCAGCCAAAAATATAGCAAAGACTTTATCGTTAAAGAAGTTAGGCAATATAAAAATTAAAGGGATTAATAAAATAATTTTTCGGAGGCATGCTAGGAATAAAGAAATTTTTGCATAGCCTAAAGCAATAAAAGTCATTTGGCAACCCGTTTGTATGCCGAGAGCAAAGATACCGGCCATGTATATTCTAAGTGATGGAACAGCCAAAGTCATGAGTTCTGGATCTCTATTGAATATGGAAATAAACAAAGATGGAAAAAGTTCCATACCTAACCATAAAATAACAAATACGGTAGTACAAACGGTGATTTGAATTTTAATAGCTTGGCGAACTCGAGAATAATTTTTTGCTCCGTAATTATAACTAATAACTGGTTGAGTACCTTGTGTAATGCCTTGAACGGGAAGCAGTGTCATGGTCATTAAGCTACTCATAATAGTCATGGTTCCAACGGCTAAATCTCCACCGTATTTAGCTAAAGAAACGTTAAAACAGATGTTTAGTACACTTTCGGTAGCACTCATAATAAAAGGAGATACGCCAAGTGCCATAATTGGAATAACAACAGATGGTTTAATTTTTAAATTGTTAATTTTTATCTTTAATTTAGTTTGTTTGCCAATTAAGAAAAAGAGTACCCATGTCGCCGATACAAATTGAGATATGATTGTTGCTAAAGCTGCACCCTTTACGCCCATATTAAAACCAAATATAAAAATAGGATCGAGAATTATGTTTAGGATTGCTCCGATTAAAACGGTTAGCATACTTATTTTGGTAAATCCCTGCGTCGTTATAAATAAATTTAGCCCTAAAGCAATTTGTACGAATAGAGTACCGAATGTATATAAGGTTAAATAATCATTGGCGTAATGAATTGTGGCTTCACTAGCGCCGAATAAGTATAATAAATCTTTACCGAATAAAAGTAATGTAATCATTAGTAAAATTCCAGAAAGAAGTAAACACATTGTTGCGTTACCTAAAATTAATTCGGCTTGTTCATTATCGTCTTGGCCCATGGCTATAGCAGCACGGGGTGCTCCGCCTAATCCGAATAAAGAGGCGAAAGCAGAAACGATCATAATAATGGGAAAACATAAGCCTAAGCCAGTTAAAGCTAATACGCCTTCGTTGGGAATATTGCCTATGTACATTCTATCAACAACATTATAGAGCATGTTTACAATTTGTGCGGCAACGGTTGGTATGGATAATTTTAAAATAAGTTTACCGATACTACCTTTGCCTAAATCAATATTGTTTGTCATTATAAATTCTCCTTTAAGATTAAGTTAAGTTGATTGTAATTAATTAATTCTATTCTGATTGAGTAAACTTTATGTACAAAAAAGAAGTGAGCAATTATCTATTAACTATTCTATGTATACTATTTCGGATAAAATGTCTAAAGATGAAAGAGTTATTAGATTAAAGGGATACAAATAGAATAAAAAAACGAATTTTATGTATATAAAAAAATATCAAAAAAAGACTATTACGGTAAGAAGTAATAGTCTGAAGAAAAGTTATTTAAAAGCAATACATTCTACCTCCACTAAAACATTTCGAGGCAAAGTTTTTACAGCTACACATGAGCGAGCGGGTTTATTAACAAAATATTTAGTGTAAACTTCATTAAATGCGGCAAAATCATCCATGTCATGTAAAAAGCATGTACATTTTAAAACATTTTTCAAAGATGATCCGCCAGCAGTAAGAACTTCGTTTAAATTTTTGATAACTTGTTCGGTTTGTTCAGTGATGCCACCTGAAATTATTTGGCCCGAGGATGGATCTAAAGGTATTTGGCCAGAAGTAAATATTAAATTTTGATAAGCTATAGCCTGAGAATATGGACCAATGGCCGCAGGAGCTTTGTCTGTATAAATCGTCATCATAGTAAATTATCTCCTTGTTGTTTTTATTGTTATTAATTATTGTTAGTAGCTATTGTTAACCAGCATTTATGCCATAGTTTCTGCAAAGAGCAACTAGGCCACCAAAAAAGCCGTTACCTACAGCATTAAATTTCCATTCGTTATTAATTTTTTCTACTTCTGCAAAGACTAATGCGGTTTCAGCGCAAAATTCTTCGCATAAATCATATTGTAGTAAAAGTTCGTTTTTATCTAAATCGTACAATTTTATATAAGCATTTTCGACTTGACCAAAGTTTTGATTTCTTTGTTCAGATTCATATATTGAGGCGGTAATAATTATTTTTTCTACGTGGGCAGGAACATTGTTTAAATTAATTTTAATGAGTTCATCGTCACCAGATCCAACGCCGGTTCTATTATCACCAGTATGCTCAACAGCGCCACTAGGATGTCGCAAATTACCAAAAAATACAAAGTCAGATTGATCTCTTACTTTTCCATTGGCCGATACCAAAAATACTTCACTATCTAAATCAAAGTCGCTTTCTCCATCATATCGATTTGTGTCCCAGCCTAGTCCTACGGCTAAATTAGATAATCTGGAGCTAGATTTACTTAAATTTATAGTTTGACCTTTTGATAAGTTGATTGCCATAATAATTTTCTCCTTTGATTTTAATTTTAATATATTTTGGTCCTTATATATTTACGCTATACCTCTTGCAAAGGGCAGCTAGTCCACCAGAATAGCCACTACCTATTGCAGCAAATTTCCAAGAGCCTTTGTATTTATATATTTCACCAACTACTAGTGCGGTTTCAATGGAAAAATCTTCGCCTAGATCATATCTTAAAATTTCATTAGAATTATTTGCATCTATTATCCTTATAAAAGAATTTGAAACTATACCAAAATTTTGATTTCTTTCTTCTGCATCATATATTGTGACGGCAAATACAATCTTGCAAACATTTTCAGGAACTAGTGAAAGATCTACGGATATAGTTTCATCATCGCCGTCTCCTTCGCCGGTTCTATTATCTCCAGTGTGTATTATAGCACCGCTTTTATGTTTAAGATTTCCATAAAAGATAAAGTCGTCGTCGTTACATACTTGATCGCTGGAATTTAACATAAATATACTGGTATCCAAATCGAATTGATGACCTCCGGAATATTTGTTTGTATCCCATCCAAGACCAACTATTAATTTAGACAATGGTATATGATCTTTGTCTAAAGCAATTTTTTGTCCTTTTTTTAATTGAATAGCCATAAAGTTTTCCTCCATATCTATTTAGTAAATAATATAAGTTTATTCTCTGCTAGTCTTTATTCGAATTTTTAGACTCTTTATTTTATATCAAAATCAGAAACAGGCAGATCATATACCATACATAATACATTAAGACCTCCGCTATATCCACTGCCTATAGCATTAAATCTCCATTCATTATTATATCTACAAATTTCTGCAACGACAAGGGCTGTTTCTATGGAAAAATCTTCTCGAAGATTGAAATGAATTTTTTCTTTGCCAGTTTTTTGATCCATTATGCTAATAGAAGCATTTTTTATTTGACCGAAATTTTGATTACGCTTGTCACCATCATATATTGTTACAGCGCAAATCATTTTATTTATATTATCCGGAACTAGGTCTAAATCGATAATTATGATTTCGTCAAAACCATCGCCTTTTCCTGTTTGATTATCTCCTGTATGTCTAACGGCTCCACTTGGATGAATTAAATTATGATAAAAAACTAAATCTCTCTCGTTTGTAGTTTTTCCATTTTTGTCAACTAAAAATATACTCGTATCTAAATCAAAATCTATCTTTTCTTCTTCGGATTTTAGATCCCAACTAAGTCCAATTAAAATTTTTGAATTGTCATCCATAATATTTGGTTGCTCACTTTTGCTAAGTTCAACTGGCATGTTCTTTACTCCTTTACATAAAAAACTAATATAATGATTAAGACATATATTAGGGTAATTTTAATACATTTTAACAATTAAATGTATTCTGAAAGTCAAGTTTCATATCATTTAAACGCTTAATATTTTGCTCTCGTTCTTTTATAGCATTTTTTTGTATTAATTCAGTCTCTTTAATACCGTCTTTAATGATTTGCCAAGTTTCCTCTAATGTTTCGATTTTTACAGAACTTCTAGATGCTAATTGAGAGGTTAATTTGGCCTGATCTACAGTATTCTGAGCATTGCGAATAAGCATGTCGTTAGTTTTTTTATCTAAGGCATCCATGGCCTGAGCTTGAATATTTTGACGTTTTAGCATTATTGCTTGTGCTAAGGATTGCTTAAATATTGGTAATGTGATTATAAATGCAGAATTAATTTTTCTTACTAAGTTTAGATTACTAAATTGCATCGTCTTTAACATAGGTATTGATTGCATCGCTATATTTTCTGCTATTCTTAGATCCTCGGTTCTTTGGGCCAATAACTGAGAGGCTTGATCTAAATTGCTAATTTCAAAATGAATAGAAGTATCTCCTGTTTGTTTAAATTCTTCCCTAAGCTGTAGAATATAAGCGTCAATTTCTTTAATACCTTGTTCTCCCGCAACAATATATTCTAATAGATTATGATAATATTCTACATTAGTATGAAAAATTTTTTCTAATTGTTGATTGGAATTATTAATTTCCTTTTCATAACCTTTTAATTCCAAATAAATTTTATCCACTTCTCCGCCAATACTATGATATTTAGATAATATATTCTCTACTTTCTTTTTGCCATTACCTAGGAATTTAGAAAAAAATCCTGATTTTTCATCCTCTTTTATTTCTTCTATATTGAATTGATCCATGATATGATTAAGAAGAGACAAAATTTTGTTAGGCTCAGTTATTTTGTCTATATTCATATTTTGTAGTACTGTATCCGATACTTTGGCTATTTCGGTAGCAACGTTAGATCCGAAATTAACTATGCTATCTAGATTAGAAATGTCTATTAACGCAGTTAAATCCTCTACTATTTGAGAGCCTATTAATTCCTGTTTAAATTTTGCACCATTCTGTACTATATTATTATATTCAACAACTTCTAATTCATTTTGATTTGGATCAAGTGTGTCTCCAGAAGAAATAGATCTAGAGTTCATGTTTATTGCCATTGTTTAATCATCCTTTCCATTTTTTTTAGGAAATTTTTAGGTTTATCTTTAGGTCGCTCTAAAATAGAAGTTGCACTAAGATCATATAAATATTCACCATCATGGTGTTCTTGAATTAAAGGTTTAGTGTAAAATCTTTCAAAGCTACGATACCCTGTTGGTGATATTATGATTATATCACAACCGACTAAATTTGCATATGCCAGAAATATCGCATCTTCAATCGAATGCATCTTTTGTTTAGTATGGATAACAACGATTTTAGGATTTTGTTTGGTAAAGTCAAATTTTTGCATATGCTTTAAAAAGTTTTCATCTAAGTTTAGTAGAACCTGCAAGATTTTATATTCCGTTCCACGTGTACCAGTACCATCGATGATTTTGGAATTTATTAAAAGTTCTATTTTATTCAGTAAATGATCTTGTATATCTTCACGTAAATGGCCGAATTTATAATTTCGATTTTGTTTGATCTCATTTTTTAAAAGTCGGCTATCCTGAATAAAAGTTGTAGTAGCAAATAAATGATGGTCTTCATTTTTTATAAAAGGAGGTTCGACACATACCATTGTATTTTTGGGTATAATAAAGCTTTGTACTCTGGCATAATAGTCTTTTATATTTTCGTTTTTTACACCAGAGATTTTAGCGAAAATAACAGGCATGCAAACAATGTCGTCTTCTGTACTAAAACCGGGTCTAAACTTTAGTTCGATAGGCCATAAGATGTCTATTTCCTCACAAGTTGTCTTAAGAGTTAAAGAATTTGCACGAGACATTTGATGTTGTCTATATAAACCGGTATCTTTGTAAAGTAGATCATCTAGAACTCTTTCGGCCTGATAAGCGTTTGTTGTAGCTATTAAGTTATCCAAGGTTTTCGGATATTCAGTAAGGTTTAATTTTTCGTTATATTCTATAACACATAGATTAGGATCTTTAAACAGTTCTTGTTGAGCTGTAGTTAGAAGTTCATTTGGATCTGGTAAAATTATAAGGATATCAACATATAATTTGGATAAAAACTTTAAAAATATAACCTCAATTTCATTGTGTGGTGAACCAAATAATATGAAAATTGGAGGATAATTATCCTGTGTAGCAAATAAGGTGCTTTCATATCTTTTATATAAAGCAAGAAATTGAATAATTTTATTAGTAGCCATGTTTAGTCTATCTTCTTTATAATAAATTTCTTTTACTAATCTAGTAAATATATTTCGGGCGCTCTGTAGATATTCTACAGGTGATATTTGTTCAATATTTCGACCTAGATCTATAAGGTCGTCTTCACAAACAATGGTCATCCGACGCTTTACTACTGAGATTTCATTTGGCCATATAGTAGGAATTTTATTTTCTATGATATATGGCCTATTAGTATTTTCAATGTGTCTATATAAAGAATTTAATTTTTTGGCAAATGTAACTGTGTCATCTGCACCTTTAAAACAAATAAAAATATTGTTAAAATAACCTGGTTTAGCTGAACGTAAACTAGTTTTTGTATTTAATCCTAAGAATGCGTCGCCGTCAACCCATTCATTACTATAATTTTTTATGATATTCCTCTCCATTTCTGCTTTAATTTTTCGTTCAATAAGTTCTTCTATATTATTAATTCGGTAGTCTGATCCAAAGTTTATCATGGCCGAATCGTTATAAAGATATGACAATTGTTCTGTTGGATCTAATGAGTTATAACGGGCCTCATCTAATAAAGAGATTACTAATATATCTACACCACAAAAGGCTAAGATAGATAAAAATTCTATCTCATGTTTTGATACTGCACCGATATAGAGAACTTTTTGTCCGTTCGTTGTTACATTTAATACACGTTGAAATCTAAAGTATGCCCAACACATAAACTTTATATAAGTATTTTGAATAATGTTTAGATTCTTGCCTATGTTTTGATACATCATTAAAGTTTCATATAGGTGTTTTGCTAATAACGTTCTCTTTTGTATTGAAGAGTTAATAAGCCAAATTTTCAAACTTTCTTCTATAAAGTTATGCGACAAGGTGAAATTACTACCCAGGCAATCCTTAAAATATCTTAGATTATTACCCGTAGGTGTTTGGATTTTTGACTCTAAAATAATACCAGATATTTTGGCTTGAGTATAATATGAAATCAAAAAATCTTCAATATATTTATTCTTACCATTAATTCGATATATAAAACCTTCGGATCTATTTTCTTTAAAATAATCTGTTAATTCAGTTAAATGTGGATGCATAAATTCCTCCTTATACTTATGTAAATTACATAAAATTCTAATGAAAAAATAAGTATGTAGTACAACATAAAAAAAGATCTAGTTAGACTAGATCTGGATTTATCAACCAATACCTTTAAAAAGCTCAGTTGTTACAAATTCTTCTACAGGAATCTTAAACGATGCTATCCATTTATCGTAACATTCCTCGCAAATAATAAATCTATGTTCAGTCATGTCTTTATTAGAAAAATATCCCCATTCTTTTTGAATTAATAAAAAATCATGATAATGTGATATTCTAGAATCTTTATTAATATTACAGCCACAGCAATTACATTTTTTTATATTTATATTTTCTTTATCCCCCGTGTACACAGACTGCACCCCCTAAATATTTATGAATGAAATTCATATGAATATATTATACCCTATCCCCCTTCAATTGTATAGAGGTAAATAATAGTATTAATTCTTAACTTATGTTATAATTTTTGAAATAATTGTACAAAATAAATATATATAATAAATGAAATGAGGCAATAAAATGAGTTTATCAAATGAAAGATTAGAAATTTTACAAAAGTTCGAACAATTAATAGATTATAAATATAAGAATATAAGTCT
>LNZM01000122.1 GCA_002007295.1 Candidatus Epulonipiscioides saccharophilum
GCGTTGACTCCGCAGAGCTGTCAGCAAAGCTGACTGAGAGGTTCTTCTCTAGCGTTGACTCCGCAGAGCTGTCAGCAAAGCTGACTGAGAGGTTCTTCTCTAGCGTTGACTCCGCAGAGCTGTCAGCTAAGTTGACTAAGAGGTTCTCATATTAAATTATTCAGCGTATTCATTTACAAGACTGTCCAAAAGTTCTGCTACAGCGTCTGGGCCGGCCTTTAGAGTATCAGCATCGATAAAGACACTCTTGAATGTTTCATCTAGATCCAAGACTTCTAGGAACGCTGTCGTAAAGTTTCTGGCTCTTCTGTCTATTTCCATGTAAACTTTTAGGCCGTCTTCTTCGTGTAAGAAAAAGCATTCCAATTCTTCTAAGAATGAAGCATATGGAGAATCCGGATTGGGTTTAAATTCAAACTCCTGAATGATTTCTTCTTTGTATAGAATACTGTTTGTTTCCGTTAACTGAAAGTCCATATTTCTGGTTAAAGCAATCAAAACACATTCCAGATTTTTAGATGGATAAATAACAATTTTATCTGCGTCACTTGGATCATCAGCCATAGGCACTTTTAATATAGTTTTTAAATATAAAGTAGATCTATCTTCTTTAGATAAGATAATTTTAGCAGTAATCGGTATATTACGAGGCAATCTAATACTAAAAGGTAATTCTACAAGAGATTCCTCGTCTAACGTAAACTCGCCACTAAGTTCTAACTCGTCTATTACGGCGGATTTTACATGTAGCTCACCATCTTCTTCCTCAACGTATTCGGCTTCAATTTCTAAGAAAATACCATTGAAATCTATATTAATTGAGCCGCCAGTAAGCTGAATAACGCCGGTTAATTCGCCACCTTGTCTAACCGATTCGTTGTAAAATACGGCCTCGATCTTTGCATTATCGCTTATTCCTGTCGCTAATAAAAAATTTGAAAATAAACCCATGATTTAATCTCCCTTCACCTAACTGCATCCTTTAGCTTATGTTAAGCTAAAGTATAAAATATTATAGAGGCCTGCGTTATATGACCTCTAGTGTATTGTATTACAATTTTTGTATTTTAGTACTAATTTTATATTTTGGTATTATTTTTTTGCTTTTATATTAAACTAAAGACAATGCTACTTCCATCATCTTAGTAAAATTAGTTTGCCTATCTGAAGCAGAAAGAGCTTCGCCGGTGAATGGACAGTCTGATATTGTACAAATAGTCAGAGCCTTTTTACCTAGGCGTGCAGCATTCATATATAGGGCTGCCGACTCCATTTCTACACCGAGAACGCCCATTTTTTGCCAATCCTTAAGGCTGTCCGAATCATCGTAGAAAGTATCACTGGCTAAAATATTTCCAACCTTAGCTGTATAACCTAGCTTGTCCGCAACTTCCTTTGCTCGTTTAGCTAAATCGAAATCTGCTATCGGTGCGAAAGTACCTGGTAGATTGTACTGGCTTTGGTAATTCGAGTTCGTACATGCGCCTAAACCTATTATGATATCACCAATATGAAGTGTTGGATCTATTGCACCGGCGGAACCTATTCGAATTATAGTGTCTACATCGTAAAATTTATATAGCTCATAAGAATAAATACCTATTGATGGTATCCCCATTCCATGCCCCTGAACGGATACTTCTTTACCTTTATATTTGCCAGTATAGCCGAACATACCTCTAACTTCGTTATAAAGTTTTGCATTTTCTAGATAGTTATCGGCTAAAAATTTAGCTCTTAAAGGATCACCTGGCATTAACACAGTTTTTGCTATATCTCCTAACTCGGCCGCATTATGGGCTGTACTCATGTATATATACCTCATTTCTTCAAAAATTTCTTTAGATTTTTGATTGCTAAATTTTCTTTAGTGCTGAGAAGCAGAGACTATCTTTCTCTAGGTATTGAGATAAGAGACTTTCGCTTATCAAAATTATAAAAAGTATTACATAAATTATCCTTAAATACATTATTAACTTTTTCACAAATCATTACTCCGATATCTTATATCCTTAAAATCTTGGTTCAATCAAGCCATAAGAGTCATTTCTACGTTTGTAGACAACATTAACTTCGTCGGTATCTTGATCTAGATAAACGTAAAAATTGTGTCCAACAAGTTCCATTTGCATGATAGCTTCTTCTGGATTCATAGGTTTTAAGGCAAACTTTTTCTTTTTAATTTCAAAGATTTCTTCTTCTATGTCGTAGTCTTCATCCATGAAAGCCGGAGTAAATACATGCTGTTCTGCCTGGCGGTTTTTGGTTCTTAATTTATTTTTAAACCTTAAAATTTGTTTTTCCAAAGTATCTACTACATCATCTAATATTTTATACATATTATCGCCGGTTAATTCGGAGCGAAGGACTTGTCCATCAAAATTTACAGCCATCTCAACAATTTGTCTTTGTTTTTCTATAGTTACGGTAACTTGCATGACGGCTTCCTTGCTAAAATATCGATCCAATTTAGCAATTGAATTTTCGATAGCCTCCTCCATGCCTTTAGTCATCTCTGTATTTCTGACTACAACCTCGTAATTCATAATGTTCATCCTTCCGTATAAAGTGATTTTGTCTAAAGCTAGACAAGTTTGCCTTCATTATACACTAAGAAAAAATATTTTGGTAGGGGGCATAGAGAGAAAATTTTAAAAACTTGCTATAGAAATAAGTTGGTTGATAAATAAAAATATCGAATATACATATATATAAATATGATGGTTTTTAAAATAAAGTCTGGAGGAATGTAATATGAAAAAAATTCTATTTAAAGGTTCAGGCGTTGCTATAATCACACCGTTTAATAATTCGGGAGTAGATTTTGGAAAATTAGAGGAATTGATAGAAAATCAAATAGCAAACAAAACAGATGCAATAATAATTTGTGGGACGACAGGAGAAACGCCCACGATGGCCAACAAAGAAAAAGAAGCAGCGATAGAATTTACGGTTAAGACGGTGAATCAACGGATTTCAGTAATAGCCGGGACCGGATCTAACAATACGAAGCAAGCAATCGAAGCAAGTAAGCATGCGCAAAGCGTTGGAGTGGACGGGATATTATCTGTTGTGCCGTATTATAATAAGCCGACCCAGAGAGGATTGTACGAACATTTTAAAGCTATAGCCGAAAGTGTGGCGAGTACACCAATAATATTATATAACGTACCCGGACGGACGGTAGTAAACTTAGATGTAAAAACAACGATAAGGCTAAGCGAGTACGAAAATATAGTAGCAATCAAAGAATGTGTGTTAAGCCAAATAGGTGAGATAAAATTAAAAACAGATTTAGCAATCTACACTGGAGAAGATAGCGCTTATTTACCAGCATTATGTAGTGGCGCTCATGGAGTCATTTCAGTTATGGCTAATATTATTCCGAAAGACACTCATATGATATACGAATATTATAAAAATAATGAACTCGAAGAAGCACAAAAAATATATTTAAAAACATTGGAGTTAATCAATGCATTGTTTATAGAGTCAAATCCGGTACCGACAAAGACTGCATTAAATTTATTAGGAAAAAATGTTGGAGGGCCGAGATTACCGTTAGTAGAAATGGAAACTTCTAATTTAGAAATTTTGAAAACTGCTTTAAAAAATTATGGGCTTTTATAAGCTGTCACGAAGTGACTGAGAGGTTGATTTAGGCTCTCATTTTATGAGTATAGGCGGGAACTTAAGAATCTTAGTCACAAAATTTGTAGGGAAGCGGTGCCCCTCTTCGTCTTCACAACATTGCGGGGGAGGTGTCAGCGTTAGCTGACGGAGGGAGAAAGCGGCCTTTAAGTTTTCACTAGTTTCAAGGGAAGTGGCCCTGCAATTTTGTGACAACTCAATTTTCTTAAGTTCCCATGTATGAGTGCAACAGCCCCTGTCAGCGAAACTGATTGAGAGTTAGTAGCTAGATCCGAATTCGAATGCGTAGCTTCTATTATATGGCTACGTTTTCAAGACTATTTTTCGTGATTGCCTATAATTACCATGGAAAATTTTATTAATTTGCAAAATGTGGGATCAGCGTGCTTAGACTTTTCGTCCAAAGAATTGTTGCTCTGCACTTTAGTTTTTGAAATTTAGTTGACTAAGGGGTCGACAAAAAGGCTCTTGGCCAGCTGACTGAGGAGTTATTCTGAAGTGGTTAATCCGTAATTCCCTTTTGGTCTTCCCAAAAGTTAATTTTCTTAAGTTCCCATATATGCCTTTTAGGATAGCTGTCACGAAGTGAATGAGAGATTGTTTCTTGCGATATTATTACAATAAGAAGGTCCTCTTTAAAGAAAAGAGGACTTTTTTTTGTGCTACACTTTAGCTCCAGCGAAGTAGGAACAATATCTAAGTTGTTGACTAATGGAGCTGTCGCAAAATTGCGAGGAAACAGCATTGAAGTTGTTGCAATTTTGCGAGGAAGTGGTGCACTTAAGCATTCCGTCCCCCGGAAGGTGGACGCGAAGCGGACGGATAGAGTAAAAGAGCGAAGCGACACTGCGAAGCAGACAGATAGAGTAAAAGAGCGAAGCTGTCAGATGGAGTTAAAAAAATGTGTGCTCATAAACTTCAAATTTTACCAATCCATTTTCTATAACTATTTCATATAATTCAAACGATATATATATAGTATAACAAATATTCTCAAGTATATATTAAAGGATTACATACTAAAGAAATGATATATACATTATAACAAATATTTTCAAATATATATTCATAAGGATTACAATAAAGAAAGGAATAGAAAATGTCACTTATAAAAAAATACAATAAATACTTAGCGTTGACATTGCTATCGGCTACGTTAATGTTTCCATCACCATCATCACAAAGTATAGCAGCGGATTTAGGGGACGACTACGTAGGAACAGGTGTTGCGCCCATGCCGGATGTAGACTACTCAGACGATGCTGCCGGAGGACAGGATGCAACACACTCCAATGACCTAGTCAGCGTAGCAGAATTCAATTTATTTTATGCTTTAAATGAGCAAATGGCGGCGGCCATAAGAACGTTGCAAGCTTCTCCTTCAAAAATAGCGGGTATTGATTATGGGCCGACCGTTATGTATACCGATGCACAGACACCGGAATATATTACTTTAGAAAGGTTCATGAAAGAAGATTATAGTCCAAATCCAAAAGGATTTTTCTCTCAATTAGAAGGTGCTGTTTTAAAATTAAAGGAGCTAAATGCTAACATTCAATCTATACCTATGCTACCGGGGACCGGCATGGACTATCGAGATAAAGTGCTAGCCTTAATGGATAAAATTTACGAGGTTAATACTAGAGCGGATTTGGCTGCGCCACCACCACCCATAAAATATAAAAATATACTATTAGATGACGGTGCTACAAAAAAGGTTATCCTTCAACAATATGATAGATACGAGGTGCCAACCTTACTGTGGGAAACAGAATTTCAACCGGAATTTTACACGGTAGAAATTAATATGAGCAATGCTGCGGGCAACTTTATGCCGGCTTTTCAAGGTGATGAGGTGGCAACGAATACGCCAACAGCAGAGGACGAGCCTATAATAATTAGATACGTAGTCACCGATACGACAACCGGCCGAACTAATACATTAACACTAGAAGTTCACATTCTTGCTGCAGCAGCTCGAAGTCGATCCAGCTCTAGAGTGGCCCCGAGCGTAGATAATCAAATACCGATATATCTATCCAAAGTTCAAGGTGTAGATATTCCGGCTGATACGTACTGGGTAAATGCAGAAGTTTACGATGGTCTTTATGCTGAGATACAAAAGGCCGTAGATGCTGTCCAACATATTCATCCAAATGCATTTGAAGCCTTGAAGACGTTAACCGAAACGATAAATCCAGACACTGGACAAGTTTACAAAACAGACGAAGAAGTTGCTTATCTTCCTCCTCTCCTTCATGACAATGGGACCTACTCCACACCGGAAGACTTGGATGCTATCATGACCAGTTTAACACAAGCTTATGAGCTATATATCTCATCGGCCCAATTAGGAACAAACGCATTAGATGAATCTAGAATAGAAGGTAATTTTGAAATAATGATAGCTAAAGCTATGATCGGTCTAAAGGATTTTATCGGTCCATTACCAGAACTACTACCTGATACAAATGAATTTGCCGGATTAGTAGAAGATCCACGGGCAAATGAAGCTGATAGTTTATTTCACAAAAGCGGTGCCGTCTACGTTTATTTAGACGATGCGGGTGTAATTTGTCCAAAGGATGTTGCTACGAATATTCGATTATACAAGCCACCAAAGTATAAAGAAGAGGGGGGACAATTTGTTGTAGAGATACCGTATGATGGCCCGTTTGATGAATTAGACGCTAATACCTTTTTTGTTTCGCCAGCTATTGCTATTTCAGAACAAGATTTAGGTCAGTGGCAACCAGGTGGGGATACACAAGCCACGTTGGTTACTCAAATGTTTGCAACCATGGAAATTGCGTCTGCACATATAGCGGAGTTAACCGAAGAAATAAATGACTTTTATGCATTAGACGGAGAAGATAACGAACGTAATAAGTTAGCTAGTAGTCATTATGACAAAGAGGTTACCGGAGCGATTATTCCATCTATCGAGGCTGCTATCCAAGCTATAAGGGATAGATTGTTAGCATATGAAAACGACTTAAAACCAGGTACAAGACATGAGCAATTGGCCATGCTAACTACATTACAAAAGCTTGTGATTCATCTAGGCTTAGCTACAGCAGATGGCAACAACGAATTTATGCCATTAATGGATTACGATCATTCTGTAGGCGACATGACGGACGACGTATTATTCCAGCCAGCTTCATTTGTAAAAGTTCCGATGTTAGCACCGGGCAACAATGGAACACTTGTTCCAGATAAAAACTTTGACATAGCAGATCATTCGGATACTACTTTATCTATTTTGGCAAGTCAATTTGTCAGAACTTTTTATAGTGTTAGTACGATAATGGGTACCAATATAAGTGGTACTTTTAAGTGGGTGACTCCGGAAGAACACAATGAGCTTTATGCATTGGCCGTAGAGGCGCTTACCGTGACCGCATCAGTAGAATTTATACCTCCAATTGGCGAAAATTTACCTAATTTTCCGTACATTAAAAATGAAGCAGGCAATGCTTATATTTTAAATCCGGATTTAGCCACTAAAATTTATACAGCCACAGAAATGTCTGACCTGATTACTAAAATACAATCTGCTATCAACGCCTATCAGGATAATGCAGAAACTGGGCTAAGAGAATTGCTTAATAATTCAATCAATGTTTTGAATGCTCAAATTAACGATGGAACCGATATTATGACTCCATCCGTCACGGAGGTAATTCCAGCTACAGATCCAGAAAGTAGATTCGAGTTTGTAACCCAATTTACTCCTCGTAGCTTAAACGTTAATAATTTAGTTATTTCAGATGAAGGTCTTTACAAAATAACAACCGAACGTAAGTTGCCTGTACCTGACGTAACTACAACGCCAAATATTAGCGAGGCTATAATTGGTATCGATCAGATTAAAACCGCTATGGATGTAACTGAGATGTCAGACGCCGAGTGGGTTCTTCCTGCAGATTTAGACGCTTTGGATTTAGTATTAACGGATGCACTCTCTAAAGCAGATTTACTTACAATGATAATTTCCCCAACTACGATATCTTCATATGAGGATGAAAACGGAAACAATAAGCCAGGCATCGATGAAATTGTATATGAGTTTTATCATGATGGGGAAGTATTCACTAAGCTAGCTACAGAACTTGGGACAAGTATAAACACATTTAATGATGCTAAAAAAGAATCGTTAGCAGAAGAATATGATACGGGTCAAAAGAGATTCCAAGCAGCAATAGACGGTACGGCCACAAATCCTCAAAGTGCTCGAGCTGTTCTTGTTGGCGATACTTACAAAGCCATTGGGCAAAAAGATTCCGATATTTATTTAGCAGAAGATAATCCAGATCACCCGAATACAGCGCCGGAAGATCGTACCTTAGTATTTTCAGAAGACGGTTATAGATATATTAGGTATTATTTTGATGAAAGAGAATGGTCCGATTTAAGTCTTATACCTAACAATATGGGCATAAAGTGGGTCAATAAATTAGATGTAGTTGCCTACGATCGGGCTATAGATAAATTAGAAGATAACCTAAAGCTTACTGTGCCGAAAACTTTTCCAACTCCGGATGATTCGTTAGTAGAATTTGAAGAGGCTGTTTTTGATCCGACTTTCTTATATAATTTTACATTAGAACCGGTTACTTACTTTGACACGGCTATTAATACGTTGGATCTTGCAACGGACGTATTTTTTGATGCTAGAAAAGATCCAGTCAGGCCAGATAATAATGCATTCAATGAAGCGTACTTAGCCTTTATTGGCGGAACAACTACTTATACAAACGGCGTGGCGGATTTAAAAGCAAACAATGTTCGCATGATAAAGGATGCTAACAATAATTTCACGGGCCAATATACGTCCACACAGATCCATATTTCTAATAACGGACTTACGGGCATAGACGGAATATTATTAAACGATGATGATATAATAAATCCAGATGGGCGTGGTAAATATTTAGCTAAAGGAAATTTTGATCCGTTAAATCTCGCATTAGAAATAATAGATGACTTTATAGCTAGGGACATAGACGTTCACATAGAAGGGTTTGAGCTGAATCCAGATTACTTTACTGAGCAGTTAACTATTTTACAGGACGCTATCGATGCGTTCGATGAAATTCGAACGAACGCCACAACAGTGTTAGACGCATATTTAGATCCTTTTAACGAAGCATTAGATGAAATTTACGACAAAATAAATGCTGATTTAATTAATCAAAAAATTGTAGAAGTAAACGCTGATGTGGACG
This sequence comes from Candidatus Epulonipiscioides saccharophilum, assembly GCA_002007295.1. Classification (GTDB taxonomy): domain Bacteria; phylum Bacillota; class Clostridia; order Lachnospirales; family Cellulosilyticaceae; genus Epulonipiscioides; species Epulonipiscioides saccharophilum. The sequence goes on from LNZM01000122.1 coordinate 8,883, forward strand.
GTATAGACGGGTTACACGATTTGATTTCTATTATCTACGGGCCAGATGATGAGATCTTAGAAGTAAGGCTAGATACATCTAGGGTACTGCTTTCTCATGATGGATTGCGCCCAGGAATTTTTGATACCGGAACAACAACAGCAGAACACTGGACGACTAAATTATTGTTTACCAATATCGAGTTTGCCATAGAAGGCATTGACAAAATTGTAAAAGACGCTCGCTTGGGCGCTTTAAATCATATTAATGGCTTTTTGGAAGCACAAGTAGATGGTGCAAAAAACATGTACTTCCAAAATTTACCGTCCGTTATTCTTCTAGATGCAGCAGTGGAAGATTTCGAGATAGTTCCGGCCGACAAAAGTTTCGAATTAAACGATATGCTTCGTGACGCTATAGAAGCCGCTAAACGTATAATAGGATATAAGGAATATGTCGACGATGAAGGTAACACAATTCCGGCCATACCACCGAAATACCCAAAAAGTAATTTACTCGGAATAGACTTTATTACTTTTGACATGCTAAACAATGGTGACTCGGATAATAACGGATACGATGATATCGAATTAAGTCAATTACCTGAGAAAGAGTATATAGACGGCTCACAAATTTTTTCTTTCGAAAATGCTATTAATGTTGCTCAGGTAGCAAACAATGATGTTGCTAAGCAAGTGGCTTTAGATAAATTATTAAAATTGTTAGATGAATTTGAGCCGAGAGTGTTAAACGCTGCAACTTATAAAGAGAACATAAAAGTACGCCTTTATAATCAATATAGAATAATGGAAATGTTATTAATTGATGAAGATGGCGATCGTGTTTTAGTTAGTGATAGCAATGGTTTAAATATACCAGAGGATAGAATGTATGTTAACAACGCAATTATGACAGCCATGCTAAATACAATAGATTATAATCATATGTTAATAGATAAGATATACGGTGCAAATTTAGCACAGTTACAGACTCAATATGTACAAAATGAAGAAATGATAGAAAAATATGTTCCATTACCAGGTCAAGCCAACGAAGAAGAGTACGCTGCTTTCGAAGAAGCCAAGGCTAATTTAAGAGCTGCTATTAATAATGCTAGCAATATAATAGCCATCAAACCAATAGATGAAGAAGGATTAATCGATATTCATGCAGCCTTAGATACGGAGAACGCAGTCGTCTATAGCAATGTACATGGAACTGAGCTTAGTGGTCAAGACGAGAACGAAGACGGCATACCGGATACTGGCCAAAAATGGGTATATAAGGCGACATTCGTACTTTTCGAAGAGAGCATAAAAAATGCCATTTTAGAGTATAATTCTGCTAGTTCTACAGTACAAACTTTGGAGAAAGCTTTGGACAAGA
>LNZM01000123.1:0-27733 GCA_002007295.1 Candidatus Epulonipiscioides saccharophilum
TAGTAGAACGAAGAAACATAATAACAGAGTCATCATGTCACTAAATGTGGCCATCCAGGCGGGCGCGCCTTTTTTGGGTTCTTCTGCTTTTTTCTCTTTTGCCACTTAGATCACTCCCCCTCTATTACGCTGCTTCTTCTTCAGCGCCACGTAAAGCTGGAGCTAAGAATGATTTAAGTTTCTCTTCTATTACCCTTGGATTCTCGCCAGCCTGGATAGACAAAAGTCCTTCTATCATCATTTGTCTGGCTAAAACTTCTATGGCTGTCTTACCTTTTAACTTATTAACTACGGGACCGGCCGCAAAGTTTGCTATAACGGAACCATAGAATGTAGTAATCAAGGCAACGGCCATTGAAGGACCTAGAGAAGATGGATCCGCTAAGTCCGCAAGCATGTTTACGAGTCCGATTAGTGTACCGATCATTCCCCAGGCTGGCCCAAGTTCTGCTATATAATCCCAAAATCCTTGTTTTTCTTTGTGTCTATCTTCCATAAATGAAAGTTCTGTTTCTAATATATCTCTAATTAGTTCCGGATCAGTTCCGTCAACCATTAACATGATACCTTTTTGCATAAATGGATCTTCCATATCTCTAGCTTTTTCCTCTAATACTAAAAGGCCTTCACGTCTAGCCGCTTGGGCTAGTTCACCTATCTGAGCAATTAACTCTTCTGGTTTAATGGTACTTTCTTTAAAGATCAGTTTAATAGCTGATACTCCTCCACCGATTCTATTCAGTGGATATGCTATACATATAGCTGATAGCATTCCGCCAATAACGACCTGTACAGAAGGTATATCTATAAAGCCACTTACTTTATCAAGACCGATAGAAGACACTATGAAAAATAGTCCCCCCAAAAAGCCTAACGGTGCTCCTTTATCCATTTTTTTCACCCCATTCGCTAAATCTCTATAATATTTTTTTAAAATCTCTCTCTTTTTTTTGCAAAATCTTTTTCTAATCTTTATTTTAAAACATAATAATTATAAGTCATTTGGATTTTCAAATCTATCTAGTAAAAACCAAGACCGTTTATAAATTATAATTTGCTCGATTAGGTTTTCTAACGTTTCTTTAACCACGAATTTTTTACCATCCCGAATAGTAATGACAGTGTCAGGAGTTTCTTCCATAGTTTCAATTAATTCGGAATTTATAACAAATTGTTTACCATTTAATCTAGTGACAGTTACCATAGGTTATTACCTCTTAAGATTAATTAGTTCTTGCAACATTTCATCGGATGTTGTAATAGTTTTGGAACTAGCCTGATAACCTCTTTGAGTAGTGATCATTTCGGTAAATTCTTTAGAAAGATCAACGTTACTCATTTCTAGAGTACCGGTAGCAAAAGAACCTGCGGCACCAACACCGTCGAAGTCTCCCGAGTTAGCAGTGGATTTAAAAACGTTATCCGCCACTTTTTCCAAACCGGCTAAGTTATCGAAGTAAGTTACAGCAACTTGGCCTAAAAGCTTGATATCACCATTGCTGTAATATGCTGTGACTTTACCGTCGGTACCGATATCGAAACCTTGCATGGTACCGGCCGCTTTACCTGCACCTTCGAAGTCTTTAGTTCCCATATTTGGATCTAAGCTGGTAATTGAATCGTACTGAGTTAATAAGCTAAGATCCAGACGAAGGGTTCCACCACCAGTATTTTGTAAACCAACATCTGCGATAATCGGTGCTGCCACAGCGACGTTTGGATCATCTGGGTCTCGAACATAAGCTGTTCTTAGATTGATAGCAGTAAACTGCATTTCTTCGGTTCCGTCTAAAATAATTTCTCCATTAACATCGAACTTTATGGTACCTGGATTTGGACTCATAACTGGGGGTGTAATTAAATACTGATTTCCATTCGTATCTGTTAATGTAGTGAACGGATTAGGAGGAGTTACTAATGTTTCGAAAGGAATTGCAACAGTCCAAGTAGTTTGACCCTGAGCTGCGTCTAAAGTAGTCGCAGTTAAGGTTATTGGCATACTGTACTGAGTACCTACTGTATCGTAAAACTTAATAGCAGAATATATTGGATTTGTAGTTCCATCCGGATTAACAGAATCATCTACATTTAAGTTTCCGGTAATGTTAACGTCTGTTGTTGTTTGTGGATCGGCCGAATTATTTTCGGGCGTATTAAGTTTTAAATCACCAACCGTCCCTCTCATAATTTCTGTACCGATTGCATTGGCTGGCCAACCTTGTACTCTCATACCATTTGGTATAACCAAAGTTCCCCTTTCATCTACTCTAAATGCCCCGGATCTAGTGTAATAAGTTCCAGTTGCATCCGAAACTATGAACATCGCATCGTCCTCTATCATAAGGTCAAACGGATTATCTGTTCTTTGGGCTGACCCTGGGGTCATTAACATATCTATACTCGATACAGATGTTCCAAGACCTATCTGCATTGCATTCATACCGCCAAGGCCTGTCATTTCATTTGCTGTGGTAGCAGACTGTGTGGTTTGATAATAAACGTCTGCAAAAGTAACACGTTGAGATTTAAATCCTATCGTATTTACGTTTGCTATATTATTACCAATAACATCCATTTTTAATTGGTGGCTCTGAAGTCCTGAAACTCCAGAAAAAAGTGAACGCATCATAACTAATTTCCTCCTCGTCTATTGTATTCTAGTCAATTTTTAGTCAAGTTTTTGTCTAATAATTTTCCCCCGATTTAGGTTCATCCATTATGTCAATAATTCGACCAATTTTAAATTATGACGTATTGGAGAGGAACCAATTTTGTTATATAATCTAACAAAATATAATTGCTTATTATCCTGATATAAATGCTTAGCATCCTATTATAGGATTTATTTACTTGCTTATTATCCTGATATAAGTGCTTATTATCCTAATATAATTGCTTAGCATCCTATTATAGGATTTATTTACTTGCCTATTATCCTAGTATAATTGCTTAGCATTCTAAATTATCAATTTGATTTGTCTGCTTATTATCCTGATATAAATGCTTAGCATCCTATTATAGGATTTATTTACTTGCCTATTATCCTAGTATAATTGCTTAGCATTCTAAATTATCAATTTGATTTGTCTGCTTATTATCCTGATATAAGTGCTTAGCTTCCTATTATAGGATGGATTTTAGAATCTAATAAAAGATCCGGTTGTACCAATGCCATCGAAATTACCTGAATTGGCTGTAGATTGAAAAACATTATCAACTACCTTTTCTAGATCGGTAGGATTGTCAAAATACATTACAGGCACTTGCCCTAAAAGTTTCTCATCACCATTGCTATAAATACCTTTAATTACTCCATCTGCTTCTATATCAACGGCTCGGATAGTACCAGGAGCTTGACCAGCATTTTCAAAATTTTTATTACCTAAACGACCAAATACATCTGTAGGCGAATCATTTTGAGTTAAAGAACTAAGATCTACATCAATAATACCACCCGGTAACCCCACATCAGAAGAAATATTTGCTGAACTGATAATGGATGAATTATCCGGATCACGCATCACAGCAGAATGAAGATCGATGGCTGTAATTTGCAATTTTTCCAACCCATTTAAATTACCGTTATCATCGAACTTAATTAAAGCTGAATCGGGCTGTATAATAGGCGGATTTATAAGAAACAAATTTCCTTCTAGATTCATTAATTCGGTAAACGATTCTGACCCTACCATTTCGGTTGGTACAGAAACCGTCCAAACATTTTGATCGGAACTAGGTGTAAAGGCTATAGGCATTTTATACTGATTACCTAAAGTATCAAAAAACTTTATAGAAGAAAATATAGTTTTATTATTTACAGAATCGGCCGAATTTAAATTACCTTCTAGATAGACATCTATGGTAGTTTTTGGTTGGGATATAATATTTTCAGGTGTGTAAATTAGTAAATCTCTAACAATCCCAGGCATAATCTCAGTTCCCGAAGCATTAGCTGGCCAACCCTGAACTTTCAGATTATGTGGCCCGACCAACGCTCCACTCTCATCTATATGAAATGAACCGGATTTTGTATAATAATATCCGTTTTCATCCGAAACTATGAACATAGCATCGTCTTCTATTTTTAGGCCAAATTCATTGTGGCCGAGATTATTATCTGCCGAATCCATTTCGGTAGATAAAGAAGACCAAACAGAGGTTTCAAAACTTGGTTTCATAGAATGCATTCCATTTAGATTATTAGATATATTATTTTTTGCTGGTACATATTCGTTAGTCTTATTATAAATATCAGTAAAGTTTGTTGATCCAATAGAATTTACATTGCTGTTATTGACATTTATTTTAGATTGACTGCTTTTAAAGCCCGAAAAAATTGGACGTATCATAATTAGCACCTCCTAATAGCCTTTCTCTCTGAGAGAGGTGGCAGCAAAGCTGACGGATAGAGTTCAAATGATTAGCTCTTGCTTATTTTATAGAACTAATTTGATTAAAATCAACTAAATGATTAGCTACATAAACATAGGTTTTATCCTTTGAGGTAGATACATATTCAGCTATTCCTGAAATCTCTACAAAATTACCGTCATAATCTTTAACCATAGCAGTAACAGTGCGTCCGGTTATGGATGGGTTTTCGACTATATTTTTAACGTTTTCGAAATTAACATCCAATTGATGCGTGCCATCACCAAAAACGACATAAGGCCGACCTTCTTTGAATTTTAGTTCTACCACTTCACCTTCTATGGTAGTCGGAATAACAACGCCGTCGTCGTCCATATATTCTGAACTAGCTTGTACGGTTTTTCCTAACACTTCGAAAGCTGTAGTTTGTGGCGGTACTTTTTCTTCGCTTACCATTTGAATAATGTTTTCTAACTTCACTTCTTGATCCCCGATACCTAATATAGCATCGTCGCCTTGGGTTTTGACATAATCAACACGGCCTTTACTATAATGTGTAGCTCCAGTTTCTAAATCTTTATAAGAATATTCAACGAACTGTCCAATCATTTTTAAAGCGGTTTGTTTATTAGTAGCAATTGAAACATTCATCATTTGCTCTAATGCAGTAAATTGGGCCATTTGGGCCATCATCTCACTATTATCCATTGGAGAAAGGGGATCTTGATACTGTAGTTGCGTAACCAATAGGTTCATGAAAGCATCTTTACCAAGATCTTGATCCGGTTCTCTAACGTCTTTAGCTTTTTTAATAAGATTACTGTTTTGCGAAACAAAACTATTGTTTGGCGGAACAACACTACTGTTTTTCGAAACAAAACCTAAATTATCGATTCCACTCATTTATATTCCTCCTGTCCAAAAATTAGACTTGAGCATTTACATTTTGATCATGTCGTATTTGAGTCGGTTCTAAAACAACTTCATCGGATCCAAGATCTAAGGATTCAGCAGAATCGTCCTCGTCGTTATCACCGAAATGCATACTTAGCAATTCTTGGATACGTCTTTGGGATTTACTTTTACCTTGTTCCATTTGAGAATGGAAGCCTTGGTCTCTAACATCTACACTAAATTCGCTAATGGTTAAACCTTTTTGTTCTAGAGTTTCCTTTAAGCTGTCAAGCTGATCTAGGACCATTTCTTTAACTTTTTCGCTTTCAACCTTAATGTCAGCTTTTAGAATACCGCTATTTTCGGTAACAGTAAGAGAGAGTCGGCCAAGATCTCTTGGGTCCAAGTCTACGGTTATCTGAGTACCGTCGGTTAGGGTAACAACTTGAATTTTATCCATAATTTGAGTAGCAATTGGAGTTTGTAAACGTTGAGGTTGCTGCGCATTATTTAAATTATGCAAGTTGGCAGCTTGTGGCAAAGTACGAAGTTTAGAAGCCATAGCCTCGATATTAACATTCATATTCATTAAGTTGTTATTAGCGCCTTGATTATTGTTGTTAGCATTGGATTCAGTTGAGGCCCCTATGGCATTGTTAGAAAGATTATTCTGAGTGAATGTTGTTGGAGCATTTAAATTAACATTCGAAGGTGTCGAAGTAGAAGATTGAGTATTTTGCGTAGTCACAGTAGTCTGTTGAGTAATATTCTGATCTAGTTTAGCTTCTTGGCGAGGAGCCTGGGCAGCAACCTCTTTAGACACATCAGCAATGGCTTTCAGGGTTATACTATCTTCTGCATTAGAATTAACGGATTCTGCTAAAGGATTTTGATCGTTAGTTTGCTTAATATTTTTAAAATCCCTAAGTGGTGATAAATCAGAAGTGTCAACCTGTGTTTCTGCTCCCGATACAAGTTCGGTGTTTTGGGTTAATACTTGAGAATTATCCGAATGATCTTTAACACGAATGTCTTTGTGGTTGAACATATTTCGTAAAGATACTATTCCGTCCATTAGCTCTTTATTAGTAATTATATCACCTAATGAATGGACTTCTTCTATAAGCTTATCTAGCAATGCCGGATGGTTAACCATGTCCTCTAAAGAAATGTTAAGCTCCTCCATAACGGCAGTTAACTGCTCAGGAGTCATTTGTAGGCTTTGAGCAATCATGGCGAAAACTTCTATTTCGGTAACCTCGACCTCTTCTTTGTCCGCGACTACTTGACTAGATTCGTCAACCTTTTCTTCGGCTTGCGAAGTGTCTGTTTTTTCCGTAGTGTCTGTTTTTTCAGCCTGATCTGTGTCTTTAGAAGGATCTACTTTTTCAGCCTGATCATTTTTGTCCGTTTTTTCTGGTTTGCTTACTTTATCCGTAGTAGAGTCTTCTCTATCATTTTTTTTCACTGGTTCTTTTTTGTCGATATTATTATCGTCTTTTTTCTTATTGTATTTTTCGTAATTGCTTTCTGTTTGTTTAGCAGAAGTATTTTCTATTTTAGCAGTCGCTAATGCATCCTTAAAGTCCATGCTATTGGCAGTAGCTATAGTCTGGCCTTGTTTGGTTGTAAATGCTTTATATGCAACTTCGGTGATACTAAAGTTTAACATAATAATCTCCCCTTTTACATGTTGTCATTAAGGCGAAGTAAGCCTTATTACCTGTGCTGCGTTTTCTGCACTCATTTCATCTGAATAAGGTACGTTGTCTTTAAAGTAAAATAAGACTTATTACCTGTGCTACATTTTTTGCACTAAAGCGATAATAAGTCTTCCCCTAGACTGCGGTGTCCGCACTAAAGCGAAATCATTCTTATTATCTATCCTAGACTGCGGTATTCGCATTAAATCGAAATAAATCTTATTGCCCTAGGCTACGGTGTCCGCACTAAAGTGAAGTAAACCTTATTGCTTATGCTACGTTTTCCGCAATAAAGTAATAATAAGTCTTATTACCCTAGGCTACGGTGTCCGCACTAAAACGAAGTAAGTCTTATTAGCTTATGCTACGTTTTCCGCAATAAAGTAATAATAAGTCTTATTACCCTAGGCTACGGTGTCCGCACTAAAACGAAGTAAGTCTTATTAGCCTGTGCTACGTTTTCCGCAATAAAGCAATAATAAGTCTTCTTACCCTAGGCTACGGTGTCCGCACTAAAGTGAAGTAAACCTTATTGCCTGTACTACGTTTTCCGCAATAAAGCAATAATAAGTCTTATTACCCTAGGCTACGGTGTCCACACTAAAACGAAGTAAGTCTTATTAGCCTGTGCTACGTTTTCTGCACTAAAGCGATAATAAGTCTTATTACCTTAGACTGCGGTATTCGCACTAAATCGAAGTACGCCTTCTTATCTGTGGTGTGTTTTCTTAACTCAGTTCATCTAAAATACGTTGTTATTAAGGTGAAGTAAGCCTTATTACCTGCGCTGCGTTTTCCGCAGTCATTTCATCTAAAATGCTTGCTTGAGCTTGAGTATCCATATTATTGAAGATAGTTCTAATAAGCTCAGTATCGGAAGCTAACATAGATTCGAGAGCCTTCGCTGCGGTGGCCGCATCCATTTCGGATATTGTTTTGGCCTGTGCCTTTTGGCCAGCAGTTAATTCTACTCCGATTATTAGGTTGGAATAAATATCTGCAGCAACATCTGGTTCAATCTTTTCGTATTGCTCTACAAAAAGTGCAGGATTAGCTTCGGCTAGTTCAAAACTGAAATCAGATTTATTTTGCATAAATTGATTATATTCATCTTCAAAAACTTGAAGAGTTTGGATTCTAGCATTTAATTGTTCAATTTCAGTAGCGTTGGCCGCCAATTCTAATTTGTTAGATTCAATGTTGGATTCTAATTGCTCAATTTCGTTCATTAATTGATTGACAGACCAACCTTCAAATCTATCTGCTTCGGGATCTAGAAAAAACACTTGGTTTAAATAATCTATATCCTTAACCTTTGGAGCTAAATAAAGGTTAATTTCATCCCAATAGCTATAAAATAGAATGAATAAGCAGATAATTGTAACATTGCGAAAAAATTTAGCTACTTTACTTTTACCTTTTTTCTTACCGTCTTTAGAATCTTTAGAATCTTTAGAATCTTTAGAATCTTTAGAATTTTTAGCAGATGGAGAAACTTGTGTTGTAGTAACGTCAGTGGCCACTTTCGTCTTCACCCCTTTCTCGTTGAATATATCTATATCCTACAACTTCATCTGTCAATTTTTGATCCTCTAGCAGCTCTTCTTTTCGAAATTCTTCTAGCTGCATTTCTTTAAGATTATCTAAAATTTTGCGTTCTTTCATAGCTTCGACTAAAGCGAGGCGTTTGACCTCAATTTCTGCATCTACATTTGTGATTTCTACTTGAATATTTTGGATTTGAGTATCTAGTACACCAATATATCTAGTATTAATAATAAGTTCTTGAGGTGTAATGCTACCATTAAGAGAATCCTTAATAGTCTGGTTTAGATGATCTTTAGCATCAATATATGATTGTTGACGAATTAAGATAGCCTGTTTTTTAGCGAAAGCATCGGCAAGCTCTTTTTGCTTAACCTGTTCTATATTCTCTTTTAAGGATAAGATGGATTCTAATCTAAACTTCATCGAACAATATCTCGCATGATATTAATAGTTTGATCTAAAGAAAAATTATCATCCACTTTTTGTGTTAAAAAAGAATTGATAGCAGGCATTTTTTCGATAGCAGCATCGATTTCGGGATTGGAGCCACGATTATAAGCACCAACGTTGATTAAGTCTTCTACTTCAGCATAGGTGGCCATATGTTTTTTAATAATATTAGCCAACTCTCTGTGTTCAGAAGAAACTACGTCTCCCATGACCCTAGAAATGCTAGATAGAATATCTATGGCCGGATAATGAGCTTTGTGAGCAATCTTTCTACTCAGCATAATATGGCCGTCCAAAATACCTCTGGCTGTGTCGGTGACGGGTTCGTTAAAATCGTCCCCATCAACAAGAACAGTGTATAGACCGGTTATGCCACCGACTTCATTGTTACCTGTACGTTCAAGTAACTTTGGCATAATACCAAAAACAGACGGGGTATAACCTCTAGATACAGGTGGCTCACCTATGGATAAACCAATTTCTCGCTGAGCCATAGAAAAACGTGTAAGAGAATCCATCAAAAATAAAACTTGCTTACCCTGATCCCGAAAATATTCTGCGATAGCCGTTGCGGTTTTGGCCGCCTTTAGTCTAATCAACGCAGGTTGATCCGATGTGGCTACAACAACGATGGATCTAGCAAGACCTTCTTCTTTTAAGTCCTTCTCTAAAAATTCTCGAACTTCTCTTCCACGCTCTCCGATAAGAGCAATGACATTTACATCGGATAGAGCGTTACGAGCAATCATACCGATTAAGGTACTTTTACCCACGCCACTACCTGCAAATATACCCATACGCTGCCCACTACCAATGCTTAGCATACCATCGATTGCTTTTATCCCTAAAATCATTTGCTGACTGATTCTTTTTCTCTTCAATGGATCGGGTGCAGCCCTTTCTATTGGGACCGGATTCATAGATACATTTAGGGTACCATCTAAAGGATTAGCACGCCAATCTAAAATTTTTCCGAGAAGTGTTTCATCTACGTTTACTGTGATCTTTTCGCCATTCGAAATTACTGAGCAACCAGGACCGATACCTTCACTAGTCCCAAGTGGCATGAGCAATATATTTTTACCTCTAAATCCTACTACTTCGGCCAAAATATTCTCTCGCCCGGCTCTTGGAACAATCTCGCATATATCTCCTATATTAGAAATTGGGCCAATAGACTCGATGGCCGTACCTACTACTTTACTAACTTTTCCTTTGTATATTACGTGAGTTTTGTCTAAAACACTATAAAATTTATTGAGCGAAACCATCTTCCACCTCACTTAATAATTTAAGATCTTTGGTTACCTCTCTTAAAGATTTAAATGGATCATATATAATTTGTCCACGATCTGTAGAAATTTCTATAGTGTGACCGGATAAACGATCGTTTACATCAACCTTAGCATTTTTTCTAACATTGCTAAGGTCACTTAGCTCTTCTTTTGTTAAGCTGTCATAAACTGATTCGGAAAGCCCAATTTCTATATCCGGAGCGATATCTTCACCAAATAATAACTTGCTAACTATATAAGGTATCCATTTATTCGAGTTACTGACCTCGTTAGATACGATAGAACCAACCAAAGCAATAACCAAGTCAACGACCTCTGATTCAATATTTTGAAGGGTTTGGTTTTTTTCAAAAAGCGCCTGCTCATGAATTTTCTGAGCAGACTGATTAGCTTGATTAATTATATTAGCATATTCTTTATCCGATTCGTCCTTTTTATAGTTAAGCTGTTTTTCGAATTCTTTTTTTTCCTCCTCTATTTGTTTATCGGCTAATTCGTACATTTTTTCAACTTCTAATTTTGCTTCAGATATCATTTGATCGGCCTGTGCTGTAGCATTTTCGAGGGTAAGACGAGTTTCTTCTTCTAATTTAGTAATACTTTCCATAGAAAGAACTGGAGCAGAATCTTCAAGAAAATGTTTACCGATCTCGACAACCTTTTGTGTGTTTACAGGATAGGAACCTTTAATAATATTAGACAATCATTTCATCTCCCGATCCACGAGCAATAACAATCTCGCCTTGTTCTTCTAACTTACGAATAATACTAACAATATTTTGCTGAGATTCTTCGATCTCCTTAACTCTCTTAGGACCCATAAATTCGATATCCTCTTGAATCATAGCAGCAAGACGTGTCGAAACATTTTTGAATATGATGGTCTTAACAGCTTCGTTAGCACCTTTAAGAGATATAGCCAGTTCATGGTTATCAACTTCACGCATAAGACGTTGAATATCTTTGTCTCCAAGAGTAACGATATCTTCGAATACGAACATTTTCTTTTTGATTTCTTCGGCCAATTCAGGCTGTTCGATTTCTAAAGATTCCATAATATTTTTCTCGGTAGCTCTATCCACCTGGTTGATGATCTGAACAATAGCATCGATGCCGCCGACATTAGTATATTCTTCCGTAACTAAAGCGGATAGACGTTTTTCGAATTGGCGTTCTATTTCGTTTACAACATCAGGTGATGCTCTATCCATTAAGGCTATCCTCTGAGCCGTGTCTACTTGTACTTCTATTGGTAGGGCACTTAGGATAACAGAAGCCTGAGTTGGTTTTAAATAAGACAAAATAAGAGCGATTGTTTGCGGATGCTCATGTTGAATAAAATTTATAAGTTGGCTAGCATCAGTACGCCGAGCAAACTCAAACGGACGTACTTGTAAATTCATAGTGAGTTTATTTATAACTTCAGAAGCTTTATCTGTGCCGAGAGCTTTTTCTAAAAGTTGTTTTGCGTAACTAATACCGCCCTCCGCTATATAGTCCTGAGCTAAACAAATTTCATAAAACTCGTTTAAGATATCTTTTTTCATTTGGGACGATACAGTTTTTATACTTGCAATTTCAAGGGTCAAGTCTTCAATTTCATCTTCTTTTAAATACTTAAAAATTTTAGCCGATTTTTCTGGGCCAATAGAAATTAAAAACATAGCAGCCTTTTGTTTAGCAGAAATAGCTTCGCCCTTTTTCATTTAATTAATCACCCCAATCTTCTTCTAACCAGTTACGAAGTAAACCGGCGACAGCTTCTGGTTTTTCATCGATAAATTTATCAATTTTTTCTTTTGTTTCAATAACTTCTTTAAGTTCAATGTCTTGCAATGTGTCCTCCTCTTCTTCATCCGGCATTGCCACCGGCAATAAATCTTCAAACTCAAATTCGTCGGCCGTTTCGACTTCTTCAGCAGGCTTTTTGAATTTGATCATAACAACAACAATAATAGCGCCAAGAGCTAACAGTAAAAGGTACGGTATTACGTCTTCTGTCTCTAAATTAAATGGTTCTTTGTCTATAAATACTGGTACCTCATAAGCTATGACAGCAACGTTTTCGAGACCGGCACCCATTTTTATAGCGTCAATAGTAGCCTGGTCTACTTCTAAAATAGTGCTAGCTTCATTATCTAGCTTAAACTGTGCCCAAGTTTGGCCATCAGCTAACATATTTTCCATGATAGTTTCATCATAAATCTTAAATTTAGAAAGATTTATAGCTACGGAAGAGTTAGCATAATCGATAGTTCCAATATTTTTTACTTCGCTAGATAACGTTTTATTGTGCTTATATTTAATTTCTGAAGTTGCACCTTCATAATTTCCACTAAGCTCGTTTCCGGCCACATATTCAGGTACATCTTCTACATTTGGATCAAGGCCCGGAGCAAATCCGTCCTGAATGTTTGTAGCTTCATAATTTTGACGACTTTCTTGATCCACAAGCCCATTTTGCAAATCTACACTTGGAGTTGTGTATTCTTCTTTTGTTTGTTCAAAATAATCAAAATCTAAAATCAAGTTAGGACTAATAGCAACCTCATCATAGATAGGACTAAGCAAAGTAGTAAGTTTATTTACTATATCTTTTTCTGCATTGTTTTTCAAACTTTGTTGGTCAGATGCAGTTAATTCACCAAAATCGTCTCCGGAAAATAATACATTACTGTCAGAGTCTAAAATGGTGATATTTTCCAACTTTAAGTTATCTACAGCGTTCGAAAGTAACCTTGCTATCCCCTCAATTTGATTGTTACTAATTTGCCTATGAAGAGTAAGTACAACACTTGCCGAACTTTCCATCTTAGAAGCTAGAAAAGAATTTTTTTCTTCTGGTACATTTAATTGCACTGTAGCAGACTCAATTCCTTCCATCCCCATTAATATGTTCTCAAGGTCAACTTGTTTTAAATAAATCAGCTTAGTTCTTTTTTCTGCTTCTGTCGTAGACATAGAATTTGTAATGGCATCGTAAAACGTATAATCTCCTCTTGGGACATTTTCACGAGTAAGAACTATTTTAGCATTGTTTAAATCCTCTTCATTAACTTGTATGGTCCTTCCATCAATCAATTCGTAAGTAATATTGTTGGCATCTAAGACCTCATCAATCTGGCTAATCGCTTCCATATCAAGATTTTGATACAAAATTGCGGTTTCTGGCTTGGAAAATATCACAACAGCGGCCACAATAGCGACGACTATTGCTCCCGCACCAACACCAATTTGAATTTTTGTCTTTTTGGGGAAATTAGTCCATCTTTCAGTCAAGTTGTTAGATACCTGAGTAATTGTTTCTCTCAATTGAATACACCTCTCATGTATTTATTTTATACTGGTATCTTAATAATCTCATTGTATGCCGTCATAATTTTACTTTGAACTTTCATGGTAAAAGAAAGCATAGTAGACGATTTTTCTTGCGCAATCATAAGGTCATGAATATTATCGTTTTGCCCTGTAAGAAAATCATATGTCATATTGGTACTAATGTTCTCTGCATCTTGGGTGGCTTTTAAAAGATCCAAGGCGGCATTAAAAGGAATTTTAAATGAGCTATCATTTATTGGGGTAACGTAATCTGATTTTGGAACCTCCCTTGAAGTATACCCTAGCATATTAATATGCCCAATTGCCATAAAATTCATCTCCCTTCATCTTGAGTTATCTACCAAGGTCAAGAGCCTTAGTATTCATTGCTTTTAAATTATTAAAAGCGGTGACATTGGCTTCATATGACCTACTAGCAGAAATCATATTAACCATTTCAGTTACAACATCGACATTTGGCATTTCCACGTAACCATCTTCATTTGCATCAGGATGAGTAGGATCAAAAATCAGTGGAAAAGGCGTATCGTCTTCAACAATTCCAGAAACCTGTACCCCACTAGTATGATACATATTTAAATTTCTATTCAAGATATTGTGGAAATTGGTTGGTAATTTGTTTGTAGCGTCATTCATAGGAATACTTTCAAAGAGAACAGTTTTTCTTTGATAAGGACCGCCCTGTGGAGTGCGTGTAGAATTGATATTTGCTAGATTTTGGGTAATAACATCTAAACGAAAACGTTGAGCCGTAAGACCTGTTGCGGCAATATCCATACCGGTAAAAAATGACATATTCAGATCGCCCTTTCATTTTTTTATTTAAATTTGCTTAAAAATATCTTATCGCTTTTTCATATTTTTTATTGAATTTGCTGAAAAATATTTTTATAACGTTGCAATTGAGCACTAGCCCTCTGAATAAGAGCGTCATAACGAAGTTTTTCTTGGCTAAGTTTACTCATTTCTTTATCAATATCAATATTATTACCGTCTAGACGTGTTCTAGCGCCAGCGTCATCGTAGTAGATTCTAGGTGTAAGAGTAGACAAATTTATGTCGCTAGGCTTTTTGTGAGAGCGTAGTTCTTTGGCTAAAATACTCCCAAACTCAACATCAGTACGTTTATATCCGACCGTATCTACATTGGCCACATTATTAACTAAATGCTGATATCGTAGCATGGATGCATCTAAAGCCTTTTTGGTTATATCAATACTAGTAAACATTCAAACTCTCCTTTCTTTAAGTATTCGTTTTAATTCTTATAACTGTGTGTGGGATTAAATCTTAATAGTATTATCTTACGTTAATGTCCAATTTATACTTTAAAGAAAAATAAAAGACACTTTTTTTTAGTAAATAATCTAAATGGATATCGTTAAAATAATACATTTTTTACTAGTATTTTCACATATTGAATAAATATAGCATCTATCACTGCAATGCCAAAAATTACCAATAAACTTAGTAAATAATAATCGAAATATGTCCTAAAATTCCGTATTTTTTCAGACTGAATATACAAAGTACCCCTGTAAAATAGTTCTATTAATACACCGACAAAAACTGTGCTAGTTATTCCAGAAAAGATAAAGGCTATTAAAACGCCTTTTAATCCATATAAAATAATTAAGCAGGTGAATGTAAAAGAATATGAGAAGACCATATAAAAAAGGCTAACAATGGCCAATGGTATCCAATTTCTAGAAGATGCTCCAATAAAAACTAAAGTTATTGGTACAATATATGTAATCATAGTTTCTCTAAAAATATCTACTGCCGGTACAGCGTTAAAAGAATTTGCAAAAAAATTATTTAAGGTATATAGCAAAGAATGATTGTCCTTTGCTATTAAAGCATAAAGCGTTCCGCAAAAACTACTAGCCAAAACTAATAATAAAAATTTTCTTCTGTTATTTATAAAATTATTCATATGTATAACCTACTTTCTATAAAATTTATTTTAATAATAAATATGAAACCAGACATAATAAATAGAACAACAATATAAATATTAATAAACAAAGGAGCTAAAACAAATGTGGATTATTCTAGTCATATTAACATTATTGTGTTATTTACGTTATCAAGACAACATCTTTAAAATATTGTTATTAAGCAGTATTTTAACATTGATATCAAAATTTTTTGTTAACTCGATCACATTAGAATTAATATTATTTTTAGTTTATTTTGCATGCGGTATAATTTTCATCAAAATAAGTAATCAAAAATTGTTTAAGCAAAAAAAGAGATATAATTTAAAAAACTCAATAGGAATGGTTGTAATAGTAGCCGAACCATTTAACAATGAACAAATAGGAAGTGTAAAGTTTAACGGAGACATTTGGCGAGCGAAAACAGAATCGGAACAACTATTAACCAAAGGTATGATGGTCCGAATAAGAAGGATAGAAGGACTAATATTATATGTAGATTAACACTAACCGGCCATAATCCAAAGGTATGATGGTTCGAATAAAAAAGGCAAAAAATTTATATTGTATGTTAAATTAAAGGCCGTATCTAGACTTACTAGCGTGGCCCTGATATAGAAGTAAAGCATATAGAGACGGAGTAACCCGAACATAGAAAAATAGAATAACATTAAGATATATTTCTATATGCTTTACTTTACATAATTATTTTTTTTAGAAACTAAATCCTTGACACGATCGGTACTTTTTTAATACTATCCATATCGATAGCATCATAGAAAATCATTATTTTAATTTCAAGACTAAATCCTTGACACGATCGGTACCTTTTTTAATACTATCCATGTCAATAGCATAAGAAAATCTAATGCAGGAAGGTGCATCGAAATCGGTACACGGAACTAAGGCTACAGCGACCTCATCTAGCAAGAGTTTAGCAAAAGTGGCTGCGGAATCTATAATGACATCGTTATAGGCTTTACCGTATAATCCGGATATATCAACAAAGCAGTAGAAAGCACCATGGGGGCGAATAACGCTGAAACCTGGAATATTACATAATTCATCATATAAGAAATCTCGACGTTTAGCAAATTCAACCTGCATTTCAGCAACAGATTCTCGATTATCTTCTAAGGCCGTTAACGCAGCCATCTGAGCGATGGAGTTAGGATTAGAAGTAGCATGAGACTGTATGTTAGACACAGCTGTCGCTATAGGTTGAGGTGCAGCTAAAAATCCGATACGCCAACCGGTCATAGCAAAACCTTTAGATAATCCGTTTATAGTTATAGTGTGGTTGTAAATATCTTCAGATAGACTAGCTACACAAGTATGTTCTACACCGTCGTAAACTAAATATTCATAAATTTCATCAGAGATAATCCATAAATCATGTTCTACGGCGACATCTGCTAAGGCCTTTAGTTCATCTCTAGAATAAACTACGCCAGTCGGGTTAGAAGGTGAATTTAGAACGATAGCACAAGTCTTATCTGTTATTGCTGCTCTAAACTCGTCTGGTGTAATTTTAAAATTATTTGAAGCTTCTGTCATAACTGGAACCGGAACACCACCAACTAACTTTATCATTTCTGGATAACTCAACCAATATGGAGCCGGCAGAATAACTTCATCTAGGTAATTTACAATGGCCATAAAAGCGTTAATAAGAGAATGTTTAGCACCGTTACTAACCACTATTTGGCTAGGAGTATAGATGACACCATTTTCGTCCAAAAACTTTTTTGCTACAGCTTTTTTTAATTGTATAATACCGGATGCTGGAGTATATCTTGTAAACCCATTATCGATAGCCTCTTTTGCTGCTTCACTAATATGTTTTGGCGTGTCAAAATCTGGTTCACCTGCACCAAAACCGACAACATCTATACCGCTTTCTTTCATTTCCTTGGCCTGTGCTGTGATCGCTAATGTGGAGGATGGAGCTATACGAGTTGCTAATTTTGAAATTTTCATGAATTGTTACTCCTTTTTAATTAATATTTAATTGTTATTTAATTATTTTATATAGAGTAGTATATGCATAGTATGAAAAAAAATGCAATCTTAAAAAAAGGAAACTGCAAAACTAAATTTTTCTATTTGTATATATGTTACTTAATAATACTATATCATTAAAAAAAATCGATAAAAAATCTATAAAAAAAATAACCCAAAAAACTTGGGTTATCAAAAATTTCTTTAAAGATAGCTTATCTAAAAGATT
Source organism: Candidatus Epulonipiscioides saccharophilum (assembly GCA_002007295.1). Classification (GTDB taxonomy): domain Bacteria; phylum Bacillota; class Clostridia; order Lachnospirales; family Cellulosilyticaceae; genus Epulonipiscioides; species Epulonipiscioides saccharophilum. The sequence goes on from LNZM01000123.1 coordinate 17,771, forward strand.
TTTGTTTAAAAAAGGCGATAGCCGAATTACTTAGTATTATATTCTATAGCACGTGTTCTTTTTACTTAAAAATGGTTAAAAAGGGTGATAGTCAAATCGTTTAGTGTATTCTATCGCACGTGTTTTTTTCACCTAAAAATGGTTAAACAGGTCGATAGTCAAATTGTTTAGTATATTCTATCGCCGTGTTATTTTCACTTAAAAATGGTTAAACAGGGCGATAGTCACATTGCTTAGTATATTCTATCGCACGTGTTCTTTTTACTTAAAAATGGTTAAACCAGGCGATAGTCACATTACTTAGCGTACTCTATAGCACGTGTTTCTCTTATTATATTAACTTTTATTTGTCCTGGGTATTCTAAATCTTTTTCAATTTTTTTAGTAACGTTCTTAGCTAAAAGGACTAAGCCATCATCATTTATCTTATCCGGAACAACCATGATTCTAACTTCTCGGCCAGCTTGAATGGCAAAAGAAGATTCAACTCCGCTAAAGGATGTAGCAATTTCTTCCAATTTGTGTAATCGTTTAATATATGTTTCTAATGTTTCTCGCCTAGCCCCTGGCCTTGCTGCAGAAATGGTGTCGGCCGTCTGTACAATAACAGAAATCATGTTGTTTGGTTCTGTATCTCCATGATGGGATTCAACCGCATTGATAACAATATCGTTTTCGCCGTATTTGCGACAAAGGTCAACCCCAATGGTGATGTGAGAACCTTCTTCTTGCTGCTCATAATCAATCGCTTTACCGATATCGTGTAATAAGCCAGCCCGTTTAGCGAGTCTAGAATCAAAACCTAATTCTGCCGCTATAAGTCCGGATAGAATGGATACCTCAATAGAGTGGCGTAGTACATTTTGCCCGTAGCTAGTTCTAAATTTCAATTTACCTAGTAATTTAACCAATTCAGGATGGATACCATGTAATCCGGTTTCAAAGATAGCCGATTCGCCTTCTTCAAGAATTAAGATTTCAAGTTCTTTTTTGGCTTTGTCGAACATTTCTTCTATTCTAGCAGGATGAATACGGCCATCAATAATTAATTTTTCCAAAGTGATTCTTGCGACCTCACGTCGGACAGGGTCAAAACCGGAAAGAACAACGGCTTCTGGCGTATCATCAATAATTAAATTAATTCCTGTTAGAGTTTCTAAAGTTCGGATATTTCTACCTTCTCGCCCAATAATTCTACCTTTCATTTCATCGTTAGGTAAGGTAACCACGGTTACTGTAGAGTCCACTACATGGTCTACAGCACATTTTTGAATGGTCAATGTAAGGATGTCTCGAGCTTTTTTTGTTGATTCTAGCTTCGTTTGGGCCTCTATTTCCTTGATTAATATTGCCGATTCATGTTTAATTTCTTCTTCTAAACTTGTAAGAAGTGCTTCTTTTGCCTCCAAGGCCGTTATACCAGCTATGTTTTCAAGTTCTTTCGTTTTTTGCCTTTCTAATTCTTCTGCTTCTAACTTCAGTTGTTCTACAATGCTTAATTTCTCGTCCACTTGTGCTTCTTTATCTTCTAATTGTAAAATTTTCCGATCTATCATTTCTTCTTTGTTAAGAAGACGAAGTTCAAGTTGCGATAATTCGCTACGATATCTTTTTGCGTCTTGTTCAGAATCATCTTTTAATTTTATACATTCCTCTTTTGCTGCAAGCAGCATTTCACGTTTTTCAGATTTACCTTGTTTTATAGCGTCTTCTATTAGTTTATTGGATTGTTCCTTAGCCTGTTCCAATGTAGTATTAAAAATACCAAGTTGTTTTTCACTAATATTCTTTCTATAAAAAAAACCACCTAAGAGGCCTAAAACAAGACCTGAAATCAAATATAATAGTGGAGTAATAATTTCCACCTCTCTTCCATGTTAAAAATAACTAAATACTTAAGTAATTGTATATCTTTTCTAAATTTATGTCAACTATCATTTTAAACATAGAAGAGATAGTAGGACATTTGGCCCAAATTTACTGAAAAAAAATCTGTCGCTTATGATTTTATTTTTGCGACAGTTCCACTTTGTTTCCCTCACAATTTTTTTGCACGTACTTCATCCTTGAGCTTTGACCTTATCACTGAAACTTAGCTACACCAAAATTATTGGCAAAAAAAAAGCATTCCACTCATCCTTATAATGAAGATAAGCATTTTTTTTCGGACTTATATTAATTTGTCAATTTACGGCTATTTTTAATACAACTGAATATAAACGGTTGCTAGAAGTAGTCATTTCTAGCGTAAAATATTCAATGCACCGAAAATGTTTCTAAAGTGAAACACAACAAGAAAAAGTCGTTAAAATTATTTATATCTCGGATACATGGTAAAAGTGTATCTGCATACAAGACTGTATGTCCTTTAATCACTTTAGAATCCCTCGCCTTTAGGCGTGGGGAGTGTCAATATGTAACCTATTTATTTGGATTATACTATACCTAGTGTTACATCCGCATTACGACTATCCTAAATTTTGTTTACATGTCGCTTATGAATTTCCCCTTAGTTCATCACCCCCAACCTCTCAGTCACTGCGTGACAGTTCTCCTAGAAGGAGAGCCTTTCAATGCGACAACCTCTATTTAACATACATGGGAACTTAAGAAAATTAACTTTTGGTGAAGCTAACTAAGGGGCAGGCAACCTGCTCCCATTCCAGAAATAAGATTCTTAAGTTCCCGCCGATTCCCCTATTTAATCACAGTAAGTTTAACGTTAGAAATAGTTCCGCCGGTTGGCATAGACACAGTAATATTATTTTTGCCACTTTGTATAATGAATGGATCGACCAAATCAAATTCTATAAAAGTAAATAAATCGCCACTTTTATTTGTATCTTCCAAACTTCTATAGCCAATATTGACTCCGTTTAAGCTAACAGACATATCGCCGGAAAATCCACGATTTTCTCTACCGAAGTTAACTCTAATTGTAGCCGACTTTAAGTCGGTAGAATCATCTACGGCTATGCTAAATTGCTTACTCTGGCCACTGTCCACTAGTTGTTCAGCAGAATAGTAAGATTCTCTTGCTAATTGACCATAGAATGGCGTATTAGAATTTAACTTAATCTCGAATATAGCCATCTCTTGAGATCGCATAAGAATATTATTTAAATCGTAAACAGGGACGGTTTCATAGAAAAATTCTGCATTTTCTAAATAATTATGCTTCTTACTAGAAGAAACTACGTCCGCATTAATATTTAAATCTACCATGACCTGTGACGGATTTAAATTGTGCACCGCCAAGTAAACGGTATCGCCATTTCGAGCGGCGGACGTAAATATTCGTTCTTCTGCTAAGTCATTATAGGATAAAACATCAGCGAAAAGATAAGAGCCGGCAAAGTTTTTCCAGATGTCGACGTAAGCCTCTAAGTAAGTCATCTGATCTTTAATGCCTTGGTTTGGATTATTGTTGTTAACATACATGTATAGATTATTATCTCTTGTTGGTGCCCAGCTTGCTATAGGATATAAATACGGAACGTACATATCCGTAATTTCAGGGTACTGCATGAATCTTAACATATAGCCGTTAAAGGCCGTAAGGTTTTGGAAATCATCTATATCTGTTGTTAAACTATTGTAGCTTCCGGCTTCAGTTATTAAGATAGGTTTAACGTTATCGGTATTTTCCATGTGGCCTATCAGCAAGTCCATTACTGCTTCAAATCGTCCGGCTAAAAATCCGTCAGAATTATCTTTTCGACCATTTATCATTAGGTCAGAATTTTCGTAAAAATGGTGTGAATACCAATCCAAATGATCTTTGGTATCATCCATAAACTTTAATTGATATTTAGCTTCTGAAAAATTACCATTTTCTAAGTACATAAATGCACTAGACGGTCCGCCTACTAGTGTTGAGGGGCTTATCTCATGTATTGCGTCTGCTACTAAATTGTGAAATTCGCCTAAATAATCCCAAGCAACTTGATCCGAATGAGAATTAAAAAATTGCCATTCCCCAGAAATAGTTGATTCGTTTTTAACCTCTAAATATTTTGGAGCATAATCTCCAAACTTAATGTTGAATGCATTAAGTAGGTGCGCCGCTGTATCGGCGGCCGCATCGAAGTATTGATATCCCGGTGTAGCCGTTTGTGTATCCATTTTTACGCCCGGTTCCCATTGCCATGTTGGCCAGCCATCGAATGTTATTACGTAATCGTTTCCAACGGTCGGAAATAGATTAGCTGCCTTTTCTTGAAGTGCTGGGGCCTCTTTGTATTTTGCATACAACGCATCGGTATTGCTATATCCATTTGGTCCGGCTGTAATTTGCTTCGAAGATTCTAGACCTTTAAAATGAAATGCACCACGACCAGGCGTAAAGCCCCAATCTTGATATGCTTTGGAAAAAATTTTATCATCGCTTGTTAACGATACCTGATCACTAGCCAACTGAATAGGGCCAGTATTCACGTGTAATCTCTTATACGTAGTCGGATCATAATCGGCCACGCCATCTAAGGATAGATTAGAAAGCACATCCAAATTAATAGTAATAGCTTCAGTTGGTAGGTCGCCCCCTAAAATTCCGTAGGCAGATGTGTCGTATTCTAAAGGAATACCAATCTGCTCCCATAAGTAAACGTGTGCTATCGTTCCGTTGCCTTTGAATCTTAATTTATATCCGGAATAATCCATGCCTATGCTTGGAGAACCAATGTCCGTGTTGGCTACTTCCGCTGTTTTTCCGTATGTAGTAGTATTTGAACCGGATTTCCATGAAATATTGTGATTATCCATTAGATGCTCTTTACCATTTGGGTCAACTAAATAAAGTTTCATAGAAGCGCCGTTAGGAAAGTTTCCCGAATAATAAAAGTTGCCAAAAAATCTCATTATGCTTGCTATATCTTCAGGCAATTCTATATCCAGTGTTCCGGATACGGCCGTAGGAGTTGGAGGAGAATAAAAGGTGATTTTTTGCAGGTTTTTCTCTCCATTTACTTTTGAGACATAACTAAGTGGATTGATTCGCCCTGAAAATATAGAAACGTATTTTGCGGCTACATCATCGATAAGCTCAAAGCATCTTGCGTTCTCCATAATATTATCCGGCAACTGTGCGTATGCGTTAGTGCTGACCATGGCTAATGCTATAGCAATGGTTACAATAAAGTTTTTAAATTTTTTCATTTTAAAATGCTCCTTCTATAAATTATCGACCAAAGCTCTCGATCTAATCTACATAAATATTATCGATAATATATGATCCTTTAGTTACACCCGGTAAAAGTGCGGCATCAGGTTCTGGAATGTAGAATCTAAGCTCTTTAATGCAACTAGTATCTATACCTTTTTGAGCATAGCCATCAGCTGCCCATTTTGCATTGGTTACGCCAGGCTCTCCAAAATATTCTCCAGTAATTTCTATTTCTCTCTTAGAGTTAGCCGGAATGGTAAAAAACGTCAAACGAGAGTTACCTTTTGTATCTGTTACATTTATTCTCATAGGCCAATCAAAAGCATTTAGATTTGTTATTGTAGCATGAATAGTATTACTTGTTTTTAAATTCCAAGGAGTGCCATCAAATGGAGTAATAGCTAAGTTGGTTAAGTTACCCCAATCAGATGAACGACTATTCATATCTACACGTAAAGCTTTTGAACCATCGACAACACCGTTTCCAGTAACAACAGTTCTTTTTGCGTCTTTACCGCCGCCGCCCCATTTACTTTGCTCACCGTCTTCGAAAGAAATTTTAGTAAAATTAGTTGGACCTTGTTGAGCAACAGTTGTCGTCGGCTGAGAAACAGTAGTCGGCTTTGTTATAGTCGGCTGAGAAACTGTAGCCGAAGGAGTATAGCTAGAAGTGGAACTAGTTGATACTCTTGGCAATTTTGGCTCAGCTAGGGTTGTTTGGTGGCCCGCACCTCTTGCTACATGTATATTATCAATGATGTAGTTTACTGGCAGATCTAAAAATTCCATGTACTGAGGATCAGCTTCTGGGATGTAAAACTTAATTTGCTTTATTGCAGTCGAGTCGATACCTTTACCATAATAGCCATCCACACTCCAGCTAGCAGAAGTAACGCCCGGCGAGCCAAAATGTTCTGTGCCGATTACAATGGTTCTTTGTATGCCGGGCATTAAAGAGAAATAAGCGGTTCTTACGTTATTGTTTTTATCAGTTAACTCTGCTCTTAGCGTTAAGCCAGCTATTTCTTGCATGTTAGTTACTGTAGCAATTAACGCATCGGTTTTAGCTATATTCCAGAATCCGCCAGACGGTGGTGTTAAGATTAAGGATGTAGCATCGGATTGTTTGCTAGCCTCACGTTCCATGATAACATTTAAAGATTTGCTTCCATCAGATGTTTGGCTATCCGTAATCTCGTAATGAGAATTGCTTCCGCCAACCTTCCAGTTCAATGCTTCACCAGACTCAAAGGATATTTTAGAAAAAGAACTACCTCCGCCTGACGATGAATAAGATGAACTAGAACTAATCGGGGCCGGAGCTGGGGTCAACGATGTTGTTGAAGAAGCTCCGGTTCCTGGATTAATTTTAATATTATCTATTATATAAGATGCTGTAGTAATACCTGGCATCACAATAGTATCTTGTGGCTCAGAAAAATAAAAAGATATTTCTGTCAATTTAGAAGTGTCCACACCTTTTCCTGAATATCCATCTCCAGACCAAGATTCTAACTTAACACCAGGAGTACCTAAGTGTTTAGAAGTTACAACAAGTTCTTTAGTACTGTTAGCGGGAATGTTATAATAGCACATCATCATATTTTTATCAGCATCTAAAGTATTAATTCTAACCTGAATAGCAACGGATTCTGGATTGGTAACTGTGGCCGAAATGGACCCACCTTTACCAATATTCCAGACATCTCCATCGTTTGGGGGTGTAATATTTAATTTGGTTATATCACCCCAGTCTTTGCTTCGCTCAACCATGGTAACTTTCAATGCTTGAGAACCTGCATGAGATACTAAATTATGAGCAGATTTGGATCCTACTACAGTCCAATTTTTTGTTGTAGATGATTCAAAAGTAACGGTATTAAACCCTACAGTAGCTGCTGAAGTTTCATAATGAGGAATAGTTATGCAACCGATTGCTATAATCGATGCTAAAATTTTATTCATAATTTTTTTAGACATTTTATAAATCCCCTTTCAATATTCAATATAAGAAATTGTGGATATAAAATCTTTTAAATGATATTTTAATATCTATATTCTTTAAATATATATGTATATCTATCAAATAATATTTATTATTTATAAAACAAAGATATACAATAGTAAAAAATATATAATAGCAAGAAAAGCCCTTCTTATGCTATAGATACATAAGAAGGACATAATCTCTCAGTCTATTTCTTTAAGGTGCATTCCTCAGTATTTTAATTGACTTTTAGATTGTTAGTGCGACAGCCCCCTGGTCGGAAAACCTCTTGAAGAGTTAATTTAAAGTCCCATTTAAAATTACCTTCAGTCATAATGAAATCAAAATTTAAACTAGAAAGCGTACCAATTTCTTTAGCATCCAAGAATGGTTGAACCTGAGTAGTGGTTAGGATTTTGATACCTTTTGGACTATGTTATTGAGGAGTCAGTTTACAGTCCCATTTAAAATTACCTTCAGGCATAATGAAATCAAAATTTAAGCCTGAAAGCGTATCGGTTTCTTTAGCATCCAAAAATGGTTGAAACTGAGTAGTAGTTAGGATTTTGAACCTTTTGGACTATGTTATTGAGGAGTCAATTTAAAGTCCCATTTAAAATCATTGAGAATATCGACATTACCTTCCGGCATAATGAAATCAAAATTTAAGCCAGAAAGCGTACCGATTTCTTTAGCATCTACAAATGGCTGAGACTGAGTAGTAGTTAGGATTTTGATACCTTTTGGACTAGTTACTGTTACATCCAAATTAGTGTTACCTACATTACCTTTTAACTGATAAGATTTAAACATTTGAAGGTGTAGTGTAACGGCCTCGCCGGCTGGTACCGATACGATTCCTTTAGAATCGGCCGGTAGATGTTTGCCATCTTTTTTTAGTTGAAGAGTCATAGAATTTGGAAATGCAGGAGGATTTCCGCCAAGTAAAGTTTTGCCTAAAACAGCTTCATAGTTAGCTTTTACAAGAGGTGCAAAGGCCGGACCGGTTCCGTTTGCAGCAGGTTTAACACCGTTTATAACAAAGCTTGTTCCGGATGGAACCACACCTTTTTCTACTCGAACATTGTCAATGATGAAGCTCATAGAAGTTTGGCCTTCCATAACTGTTGCCGTAGGTTCAGCGGCATAAAAGCGAATGGCTTTAATTTGGCTTGGGTCAATACCTTTTTGAGAATATCCAAGGTCCCAGTTGGAAGAAGCTACGCCAGGCTCGCCCCAATGTACTTTGTCTACAGCAATGTCTTTGGTGGAATTAGCTGGAATTTTAAAAATACATAAACGAGTATTGCCGATATTATCGCTGATATTAATTCTAAGTTCTGTATCAAAGTTATGCGGATTAGTAACCGTAGCTTTAAGGACATCGTATTTTGTTAAACTCCACAGAGAACCTTTTGGCGGATTTAAAGTACTAGTAGTCAAAAGTTTCCAATCAGTAGCACGAGAATTTATACCAATTTTTAAGGCTTGAGTTCCGTCCGCATTCTTAATTACTTCTGTTAATCCGGTGGCGGTTGCACCCGAAGTCCAAAGAACAGGCTCGGTAGCTTCAAAAGAAATAGGAGCAAAGTCTATATATTTTAAAGCTGCCGGTGCTGTGGCCGCCGGCGCAGGGGCTGCGGCCATAACAACATTGATATTAGTTAGAGCCATAGCTCCGATTAAAGATGCAATAATAAATTTTTTCATATAAAAATCTCCCTTCAATTTTAAAAAATAAATGTGTATTATAGTTGCTCATGTGAATTGATTTACCTTGAAGTAACAAAAATCTTTATGCACGCTTATGCCCTCAGAGAGAGAGGTTACGCTTGAATAACTTCCTGAAGAACTGCCTTAATCTGCTGCCGCCCTTGTTATCTTTATCATTACTTTTGTCGTCATTGCTATTGCTGTCATTATTATCTTGGCCACTGTGAGTAGCACCGTATAAAGAGCTTACGGGCACTTCATTATAATGATAAAATATATCAATATCTGAGGATTGTTTTTCATTTTGTGAGGATTGAGTTTCGTCCACAATTAGTTCATGAGAAATTACTTCAGGTAACTCAGTAGCAATAACTGGAGATGAATATGCAGCCGTACCCGAAATCACAGACATAATTCCGATTACAGAAATTACAATAAATTTTTTCATACACAAAACTCCTTTTAGAAATCTCCTCTTTAAAATCTTCTTTCGATTTTAACCTCTCTATCTAATAGTTATATTATCGATAATATGTACAGACTTGTAACACTCAGCATAGTGTTCAACTCCAATTCTGCCATATAAAACGTCACACCTTTAAGTGCTGATTTATCTGCACCATTTAAGTCGTAGCCATCAGTGCTCCACTTAGAATTTTTTACTCCTGGTGTTCCTAGTTGTTCTGGCTCGCAATAAAAAAAAGAGTTATCATATCACCATAATACGCTGATTTGTTAAAGTAGCTTTTAGCTTATCATTTGGAGCAAAATTCCACGGAACTTCTTTTGGTGCGGTTAAAGTTAAAGAGGTTAGATTACCCCAATCATCCGTACGAGAGTTCATCGAAAGTTTGATAGCTTGCAATCCATCAGCAACACCGGAAGATACTAGTTCATAACTAGCATTGATACCGCTAACATTCCAATTAATAATTTCATTTACTTCAAAAGAAACTTTGCTAAACGAGCCATCTGGAATGACCGAAGAAACTGGAGCTATCGCCATAACATTGGCCGTAAAAATCATACCTGTAATTAAAGTAGCCATAAATTTTTTCATCTAAAGATTTTAATCTCTTCATTAGCTAAAGCTGACACC
>LNZM01000123.1:27833-45474 GCA_002007295.1 Candidatus Epulonipiscioides saccharophilum
AATTAGGATCAACCGCAGGTAAATTTACTTCAGCATTTGGTAGAACAGGTAAATTAGGATCAACCGCAGGTAAATTTACTTCAGTATTTGGTAGAACAGGTAAAGTCGGATCAACCGCAGGTAAATTTACTTCAGTATTTGGTAGAACAGGTAAAGTCGGATCAACCGCAGGTAAATTTACTTCAGCATTTGGTAGAACAGGTAAAGTCGGATCAACCGCAGGTAAATTTACTTCAGCATTTGGTAGAACAGGTAAAGTCGGATCAACCGCAGGTAAATTTACTTCAGTATTTGGTAAAACAGGTAAATTAGAATCAACCGCAGGTAAATTTATTTCAGCATTTGGTAGAACAGGTAAATTAGGATCAACCACAGGTAAATTTACTTCAGTATTTGATAGAACAGGTAAATTTACTTCAGTATTTGATAGAACAGGTAAATTAGGATCAACCACAGGTAAATTTACTTCAGCATTTGATATAACAGGTAAATTAAGATCAACCGGACCTTTTTCTACATAAATATTATCTATTATCAATGAAGCAGAATCCAAGCCATTAGCGAATGTTGGATCAGGCTCTGCGAAATTAAATTTAATAGTTTTTATAGCACTCATATTAACACCTTTTTGAGAATAGCCGTTTGGTCCCCACTTCGACTTTAGTACACCTGGCTCACCAAAAACTTCTTTATCGATAACAATTTCCTGAATAGAATTGGCTGGGATAGTAAAAAATACCAATCTATTATTAGCGAATGCATCGGTGATGTTAATTCTGATGAAAAAATCGAAATCCTGCTGATTTGTTAAAGTAGCTTTTAGCTTATCATTTGGAGCAAAATTCCACGGAACTTCTTTTGGTGCGATTAAATTTAAAGAGGTTAGATCGCCCCAATCATTCGTACGAGAGTTCATAGAAAGTTTAATAGCTTGAAATCCATCAGCAACACCGGAAGATACTAGTTCATAACTAGCATTGATACCGCTAACCTTCCAATTAATCATTTCATTTACTTCAAAAGAAACTTTGCTAAACGAGCCATCTGGAATGACCGAAGAAACTGGAGCTGTCGCCATAACATTGGCCGTAAAAATCATACCTGTAATTAAAGTAGCAATAAATTTTTTCATGCAAAACATCCTTTCCATTTTAATCTTTCAGTCAACTTTACTGATAGGCGCTGTCGCTCTAATAACCTAAAGATCAAGTACATCTCTTCGCTGTAATATTTCGAAAGCAAACTGAGGAGCGTACCGTAGTGAAATAGACTAAGGGAAAATTGCAGATATTCCCTTTCCAGCGCAGCTGACTGAGGGGTTCTTATGAAGTTGTCACTCCGTAATCATTTTTTGACGAAGACTATATTCAAATTTTAGTAGAGTTATACAATAAAACGAAGAAGCGAGCTTTTTTAGGGCACTCATTTTCTAACTTTTTGGGTTGTTAATGCTACAGCTCCCTATCTAATAGTTATATTATCGATAATATATACAGGACTTGTAACACCGGGCATAGTCTTCAATTCCGGCTCAGCCATGTAAAAAGTCATACCTTTAAGAGCTGATTTGTCCACACCATTTGAGTCGTAGCCATCAGCGCCCCATTTAGAATTTTTTACGCCTGGTGTACCTAGCTGTTCTGGTCCGAAAACTAATTCTCGAGTGCTTTTTGGTGGTATTGAGAAATATACCATTCGTGTGTTTCCTGCTGTATCGAAAAGGTTACATCTTAATTGTATTGCTGCATCCAATGGATTTGTAACCGTAGCTACGATACTTGTGGCTGTGCCCATGTTCCACACCGCATTATGTGGTATAATCGCCAAATTCGTTCTCTTACTCCAATCCATGGATCGCTCCGTCAGAGTAACTTTTAATGCTTTCGTTCCGTCTACGGCTCCTTCGGTAACAATTTCATGAGTAAAGAAAGGCCCGGTTATATTCCATGTTTTAGCGACACCGTCTTCGAAAGAGGTAGTTGGAAAGTTGCTACCTTCAATAGGTAACGTTGGCTCAGTTGGCCCCTTTTCTACAAATATATTATCAATGATCAGACTAGTTCTATTTTGGCCAGGAATAAATTTAGGTTCTGGCTCCGGGAAATGCAGTCGCATAGAAGTCATTGCACTTACATCTATGCCCTTACCTGAAAATCCATCACTAGACCATTTTTCGGTTTTTTCGCCTGCTGTCCCAAAATATTCTGGTGTAATTTCTATTTGGCGAGTAGAGTTTGCTGGTACAGTAAAGAAAACCATTCTGTTGTTTCCAGCGACATCAAATAAATTTATTCTGATGGACGAATCAAAGCTATCCAAATTTGTTAACGACATTTTCATTATATCGTTCTTGCCTAAGTTCCATGGGATACCATCTTTAGGTTGAATTGTAAGTGCTGTGATAGCGCCCCAGTTATCGGTCCTAGCATTCATGTTTAGCTTAATGGCCTTAGTGCCGTCTACTACACCATCCAGTGAGCCCGGCACTTCGGAAACTATTTCATGGGTAGCATTTTCGCCACCTACATGCCATTTAATATTTTCTCCATCTTCGAACGAAATTTTTGAAAAACTACCCACTACAGAAAACGGTGCTGTCGCTATAACATTGGTACTAAGCATAACACCTGTAATAATTGTGGCCATTAATTTTTTCATTGATATTCTCTCCTTTACAAAATTAAATAAAATATATATTTACCATATATTACCATGTAAAAGGGGCAAAAAAATAATGACTACAGAGTAAAAGAAAATCTACTTTTCCAGCTGTAATCATTTGAGTGTTCATAGAATTTTAATTATTTTGCACGAACGTTATCAATAATGTAAGAAATGTTAGTTGTAATATCTTTCATTACAGCAACTTCTGGTTCGGAAATATAAAATTCAAGGCCAGTAATTTTTGTTTTGTCTACGCCTTTACCAGAATATCCATCACCTTTCCAAACATTTTCAACAACGCCAATGTTTGCAGTACCTAGTTTTACAGAATCTATAATTATTTCTTTGCTAGTTTTTGCTGGAATGGTGAAATAGGCCATTCTACTATTTTTATTAGCATCAATTACGTTCACTCTAAGCTGAATAAAATAGTCATTTTCGTTTGTAATATTAGCCGTAATAGCATTGGCTGTTCCCATATCCCAAGTTTGGCCTTCAGGAATAATTTTTAATCTGGTTACTTTACTCCAATCAGTCTGACGCTCTGGAATTGTAACTTTCAATGCTGTAGCTCCATCGACAACGCCAGATGCTACACGCTCAGTGATAGGAGCAGCACCTGTTACGGACCAGTTAGTTTCATTTGGCTCAAAAGAAGTTGTTGGGAAAGTTAAAATAGCAGGAGGTTGAACAACCTTGATATTATCAACTATGTAGGATGCACTAGTCATGCCCTTCATAACAACAGCTTCTGTTTCTGAGAAATAAAATTCCATGCTAGTAATGCAAGAAGGATCGATACCTTTACCGCTGTATCCGTTACCAACCCATGAATTACCTACTACACCAGGAGTAGCTGAACCGAGCTTTTCAGGTGTAAGTAATAGATCCATAGTTGCTCCGGCTGCAATAGAGAAATAAGCCATTCTAGAATTCTTTTTATCATCTTTCACTGTAACTCTTACTTGGATTAATTCAGAGCCTGGATTAGTTACGGTCGCAGAAAGAGAACTTCCGGATCCAATATTCCATACAGTTCCGGCCGGTGGCGTTGCTACTAATCTCGTAATATTAGCCGCTTCCGTTGCTCTAGCAGTCATATTAACTTTTAACGCTTTTGAGCCATTTTGGGTTACTACTTCTTTTGTTGCGTTAGGTCCAGTAACTTGCCAATTTACTGCTTCGCCGTCTTCAAAAGTTATAGCACTAAATGCTGTGGCTGTTTTAAGAGCTGCCACAGGTTGTGAGCTTGCTACAGGTTTTGCCGCAGGTGCCGCCGCATTAATGGATGTAAATGTTCCGCCTATAGCTAGAACACCAGCAATCGTCAATATTGCAAATTTTTTCATTATACATCTCTCCCTCAGATAAATTTAATTTGATTTCTAAGTTAAAATGTTCTCTTATTTCGCAGGTACTATAGAGTTCTAAGTTTAAAACGTTATCTTATTTTGCAGGTACAAGAGTTATATTATCTATTATATAAGATGGTGATTTTACGCCGGCCATAACCGCAACTTCTGGTTCTGAAACATAAAAATACATGGATTTAATAAACGTTCTGTTTATACCTTTTTGGGCATATCCGTTACCAGACCATAAAGTATTTGCAACACCAGGCTTACCAAATCTTACATCGTCAATAACTAAGTCGGATGTACTATTTTTGGGTATTGTAAAATAACACATTCTAGTATTGTTGTAAGCATCTGTAATATTCCATCTAATCTGAAGATCGTAATCGTTTTCATTCGTTACGCTAGCAGAAAGATTATAGCCGGCTGGTACTTGCCACAACGTTCCTGGGAAGGGATTTACATGAAGCTTAGCAATATTATTCCAATCTTTTTGACGAACATTAGATGTAACTTCAAGAGCACGCTTACCATGAGTGACGCCCGTAGAAACGATTTCCGAAGAAACAGCTGTTCCTGTAATTTTCCAGCCTATATTATGCTCAAAAGACATAGTCGGAACTGGCATTGTTGGGATAGCCATTACTGAAGTAACCGATCCTAATAAAGTAGCTGTAATAAGAGCAAATTTCATTAATTTTTTCATAAGTTTTTCTCCTTTAATTTTTAAATATAATTTTCAGTGATTGTAAGATATTTAATTTAAGTTATTGTAAGGTACATACTTTATTAGTAAATTCGAAAATTATTTAGCTACAATTGGATCCGGAGTTACAACAATTTATTAGTAAATTCGAAAATTATTGAGTTGGTGCTACAACTGGATCCGGATCCGGAACTACAACAATTTATTGGTAAATTTGAAAATTATTTAGCTGGAGCCGGAGCTACAACAGGTGCTGGCTTAATAACAATATTATCTATAATGTAAGAAATCGATTCAGCACCAACCATAACTTTTGCTATTTCAGGTTCAGCTACATAAAAACTGGTATACTTAATATTTTTTTCGTCAAAACCTTTTTGGCCGAAACCATCACCAGTCCAAGAACCATTAGCTACGCCTGGCTCTCCAAATCTAGGTGTATCATAAATAATTTCCTTTGTTTTGCCTGGCTCAATTAAGTAATAAGCCATTCTAGTGTTTGCCTTATTATCTGAAACATTCCATCTAATCTGAAGAGCAAAATCATTTGGATTAGTAACCATTGCAGACATGATATGACCATCCGGGATCGTCCATACAGTTCCTTCTGGCGGATTTACATTCAATTTATTAAGTTTGCCCCAATCTGTTTGACGAGAAGTAATATTAAATTTAAGAGCTTTTGTTCCATCAAAAACGCCTTGGTCAGTAACAAGTTCAGCAGTGAAAGAAGGTCCGCTTGCGGTCCAACCGACTTCAGTTTCAAAAGATATAGGTACAAATCCAGGTACTGTAGCAACCGCCTGTGTCGGAGTTGTGGCTAGATTTGTTACTGGTGCAGCAGCCATTACGGATCCGAAACTACCTACAGAAATAATCGTAGCAACTGTAAACATCATAAATTTTTTCATAAAAAATCCTCCTTGTTTTTATATCAGAAAAAGAAATAATAAATTTTCATAGACTATTATTGTAAGAACACATTTATCTATATGTATATTGGAATGCTCAAGATAATCGTAAGAATAACATGATAATTCTAAAAATAATCGTAAGAATAACATGATAATTCTAAAAATAATAGTAAGAATAACATGATAATTCTAAAAATAATAGTAAGAATAACATGCTGATCCCAAAATAGGATTGGATATACTTCTATTCTAATAAAAATCTATTTTTGATTTAATTAAAATACTTTGTCTGATTATTTATGTAGTTTTGCAAAAAACACTAGAAATATATTAACACAAAAACCATGTTTGTTGATAATATTATCTAGACATTTCTTGTTGAGATTCATTATATAAAAAAAGTAATGCTCTGTCAATTGTTATTTGTTACAAATATATATCTTAATAAATATAATTTAATCACAAAATTTTCCAATTTTATTAATACAAGTTTAAGGCAAAATCAATATTAAATATGATAAATACAATAAAGTAAGATTTATTCATTCAAGGTAAACAACTTAATCAATATTAATGAATAGTTAGTGAAAAATTTTGGAAAATTTTTAATTTATAATAAAAGGGTATCTTGTTTAAGTTATAGCGAAATATTATAAAAATAATTGTATAATATAACCAAATTATAGAGCGAAAAATATTTTAATAATCGTGATAGGAAAAAAATTAGTAATATTTTTAAATGATTGGACAAAATTGTGTAGAAAAATAATTTTTGCCAAAAAAAAGGCAACTAAAAGCAGTTGCCCAAAAAAATTTATACATTAGCCAATTCTGGTTCTTGAGAATATTCATCGGCTATAAAACTTTCATCAAATAGCTCTGAATCTTCATTGCAATTTTCTTCGTTGTCGATAACTTTAGCTGTAGGGATATCCCTAATGAATTTATAATATTCTCTAACTTTAGAATCTAGTTCTTGGAATATATCCGGATTTTCTTTTAAAAAGACCTTAGCAGCTTCTCGACCTTGACCGAGTTTACCATCTTTATAAGAATACCATGATCCACCGCGAGAGATAATACCTATAGCAAGAGCTGAGTCCAAGATATCACCTTCAGAAGAAATACCTTGACCAAAAATGATATCAAATTCTACTTGTTTAAACGGAGGAGCTATTTTATTTTTAACGACCTTAACTCTCGTTCTGTTACCAACAACTTCGGATCCATTCTTTATGCTATCAACTTTTCGGATATCAAGTCGCACAGAAGCGTAGAACTTTAAAGCACGCCCGCCAGGAGTAGTTTCGGGACTACCGTAGAATACTCCGACTTTTTCTCTAAGTTGATTTATAAAAACAACAGTACAGTTGGACTTATTAAGGGCACCGGTTAATTTTCTTAAAGCTTGGGACATCAACCTAGCCTGCAGACCGATATAAGCATCGCCCATGTTGCCGTCTATTTCTGCTTTAGGAACTAAGGCTGCAACGGAGTCAACCACGATTAAGTTTATAGCCTGAGAGTTAACCATAGTTTCTGCTATTTCGAGAGCTTGTTCACCATGATCGGGTTGAGAAATGTATAGCTGATTAATATCCACACCTAAGTTTTGAGCATAGGCTGGGTCCAAAGCGTGTTCGGCATCGATGAATGCGGCTATGCCGCCCTGTTTCTGCACTTCTGCAATCATGTGCAAGGTTAGGGTTGTTTTACCGGAAGATTCGGGACCGTATACTTCGATTATTCGGCCTATAGGTATTCCACCAGCACCGAGTGCCACATCTAAGCTTACTGAACCGGTTGAAAAAGTGCTTACTTGAGTGTGTGTTGCATCCCCAAGTTTCATGATAGAACCTTTACCAAATTTTTTCTCAATTTTTGATACTGCTTCTGCAATTGCCTTTAAGGCCTCTTTTTGATCATTCATATTTTTCATATTAAAATTTTTACTCCATATATTTCTTTATAAATTTTGTAGTAGCTTAGCTGAATACTGTCAAGCATACGCTACAGATAAATCGTCTATCTTATAAATTTTATAGCAACCTAGCTAACGCTGTAGATGAACCTTATAAATAAAATTTTTACTCCATATATTTCTTTATAAATTTTGTAGCAGCCTATCTAAATACTGTCAAGCATACGCTGTAGATAAATCTTATAAATTTTGTAGCAACCTAGCTAAATACTGCAAAGCATACGCTGTAGATAAACTTCTAATTTCGTATCTGGTTCCATATAGATTTATTTTATATGAATATATGTTCTCTTTTAAAGCTATGCCAATATAGATCAATCCAATAGGTTTAGTCTCCGATGCACCGGTGGGGCCGGCTATTCCTGTTATAGATATCGCTACGTCGGATCCGCTTTTCTTTTGTGCTCCTATTGCCATCTCTTGGGCCGTTTGCTCGCTGACAGCACCGTATTTTTCAAGGGTCTCTTTTTTAACACCAAGTGTTTTTATTTTAGACGCATTTGAATATGTCACAAATGCTTCTTGAAATATTTCGGACGCTCCACTTACATTCACTATTCGTGATGCTAGCAATCCGCCTGTACATGACTCAGCTGTGGTAATACTAAGTGAGTGTTTAATTAGAAGGTCGTAAACTAGTTCTTCTGCTACCTTTTTAGTATCGCCAATAATAAAAGATTTTAATCGATTTTGTATCTGGATTTTGTAAAAATTTATATTGTGAAGAATGTCCTCTTTGGATTGGCCATAACCTTTAAGTCTGATACTAACGAAGCCCTCGCCCAAATACGGTGCTACCTCCACTTGTTTGGCTTCAAAACATCCGAGCAAGTCATCTATTTCCTCAGCGATAAAGCTTTCCCCGATACCTAATAGTCGAACTTCTTCAGTTAAGCAAATGGTATCTAATTTTTCTATGATAAACTCATTGATAAAATACTCAAACATCGGTCTTAACTCTCTCGGCGGGCCGGGGAACAAGGCAACACCAACGCTATTGATCTCGAAATAGCAACCAGGTGCTGTACCGTTATAATTAGGGATTAACTTAGATCCCACAGGAAGTAAGGCTTGTTTGTAGTTGGTATCCAACATAGGTTTTTGTAGCTTAATAAAAAATCTCTCTATTTCTTCATAGGCTTCTTTGTTTAATTCTAATTCTAATCCGAAATATTTGGCTACAGCTTCTTTTGTCAAATCGTCTTTAGTTGGCCCGAGTCCACCGCATAAGATAATCATATCGACTCGTTTTTTTGCTATTTCCAGAGCCTGGTTGATGTCTTCTTCCCTGTCTCTTATGGCTCCTTGATAACAAACTTCTAA
Source organism: Candidatus Epulonipiscioides saccharophilum (assembly GCA_002007295.1). Taxonomy (GTDB): domain Bacteria; phylum Bacillota; class Clostridia; order Lachnospirales; family Cellulosilyticaceae; genus Epulonipiscioides; species Epulonipiscioides saccharophilum. The sequence goes on from LNZM01000123.1 coordinate 36,777, forward strand.
TCCGTACTTTTCAAATTCACTGGCCATGTAACTAGCATTCGTATTTACTGTATGGCCATAAACGACTTCGTTTCCAACTGCTATTAATTCTATTTTCATTGTTAATTTCTCTCCTTTTTACTCTAGGGTTTTTATAGTTTTACGAGTTTGAATCAACGCAATTTTTTTATAATTTGCTGAAACTCTTCCGGTAACTCACTATCGAACCTTACAAATTTTCGACTACTTGGATGCTCAAACCCTAATACACGAGCATGCAACATTTGGGTATTTAGGCCGAACAAGTGTTTATTTCTACCGTATAGCGGATCGCCTAAAAGCGGATGACCGATGCTTGTCATATGAACTCGTATTTGATGAGTTCGGCCGGTTTTCAAGCTAAGCTCCACATGAGTAACGTCTTTAAATCTCTCCAAAACACGGCACTCAGTAACAGAAGGGCGACCGCCGGCAACGACGGCCATCTTCTTTCTATCTTTAGGGTTTCGACCAATGGGTTTATCTATAGTTATGAAATCATCTTTTATATTTCCGTAAACTAAAGCATTATATTTTCTTTCTATCGAATGATCTTGAAGTAAGTTAGATAAGAATAAATGGGCACTATCATTTTTAGCTATCATCAACAAGCCTGTTGTATCCTTATCTATTCGGTGAACTATACCTGGGCGGATTTCGCCATTGATGCCAGACAAGCTATCCTTTACATGAAAAAGCAGAGCATTGACCAATGTATCGTCGTAATGCCCTGCGCTAGGATGGACAACCATGTCCTTTGGTTTATTAACTATCAATATGTCGTTGTCTTCGTAAACAATATTTATATCGATATTTTGGGCTTTTATATCTGTTTCTTTAGGAGCAACTATGGAAAATTCGATTTTGTCTGCTATTTTTAGTTTATAACTAGAGCTTACAACCTGCCCATTTACACGCAACATATCATTATCGATTTGTTTTTGAATATGTGAACGGGTATATTCGGGGCAATGTTGGACCAAAAATTTATCCACCCTTACGTTATTTAGATCTGAAATAATTGTTCGGATTTCTGCAACTACGGGCGGAATATCTTTATTTATTAATAATTGTTCTATCAAAATACTTAACCTACCTTACTCTTCTTCGTTAACTTTATTTTTGGCGATAATAATATCTTCGAGTATCATAGCTATGGCCAGCAAAATAGTACCCGAGACAACGCAGATATCGGCCACATTAAAGACAGGGAAATTGATCAACTTAAAGTAGAACATATCGACTACATACCCTAAAAATACTCTATCTATTAGATTACCTACGGCACCGCTAATAATCAATGTTAGACAAAATTTATAAAAAGTGCCTAATTTTGTTTTCGGGATTTTGTGCCAGAAAAATAGGATTCCGCCTAAAACTATTACTGTAATAATTACAAAAAACCATTGTCTGTTTTGCAACATACCAAAGGCTGCGCCTCGGTTTTCTACATATGAAAAATGAAATATATTTGGTATTAATTCTATATCCGGCGAGTTGGCCAAAGCATTAATGGCCCAACGTTTAACAAACTGATCTAAGGCAATCAAGATAATAGCTAAGAATAAAAATAGTAGTGTCATTGGGTTCCTTTCTCTTTAAAGTTTCTCAGATTACTTGGATGTTTACCAGAAGTCACAAACTCATCGATAGCTTCATTAAGTAACGATTCTATTGTATCCGCGGTGGACTTTACTTCATCAGGATTATAAGGAAGATCTTGAGATATTCGCATTTCTACGTGTTCTCGGTGATCAATTTCTAAAATGTGCTTAGCGTTGTCTTTCGGTTCATCATTGTGATCAACATCGTCTTTTGGCTCATCATCGTCATTAGTCTTATTTTTATGAACTTTGGTTATTTTAATTTTAGTTGGACCAGACTTAGTAGATGGAGCTTTGAATTTATTAAAAGGATCTAAAAAATCACTTTTAGGTTGTGTATCGCCTTTAGACTGTGTATGCGCATTGCCTTCTTTAGGCTGTGCATGTGTATCGCCTTTAGGTTGTGCATGTATATTGCCTTTAGTTTGTTCATCGAATTTAGAATACTCACTATCATTGTTCACGGATTTAACAGACGGATGATTTGTTTTTAGAAGTTGCACATTCTTCGTATTTTTATTGTCCTTGATATTTTTTTGAGCAGACTTAACTTTCTTCGGATTACTTTTATTTTCGTTAATGTCTAGTTCTAATTGTGATAGAATTTTTGATAATTTATCTAAAGTATTCGGTTTTTGTAACTCGGATATATATCCTTCAAAAGTATTTATAGTATTTTGTTTTAATTCTAAATAAGAGTTAAGCATATTATGAATTTCATTTTGATTTTCTTTATATAATTCATTGATGTATTCTTCTATTTCTGCAGCTTGATTTTTGGCCTGTTCAAGCACTTTAGATGCCTCTTCTTGGGTCTGGTTAAAAATATCTTGGGCTTTAATTTTAGCTTCGCTAACTATATTTTTTGCAGTCTCTTTGGCTTCGGATAACATAGCTACAGACTTTTTGTTAGCATCTTCCATCAGTTTTTTAGAATCCGTACGAGCATCTTCTAGACACTTTGTGGATTCAGCCTTAGCATTATCTATAAGTTTTTTAGATTCTACCTTAGCATTATGTTTTAATGTATCCACATCTTTTAAAATAGCATCTCTTTTTTCAGTGGCCGCAACTTCTGCGTTTTGCTTTGTTTCGGCCGCTGTCTTTTCGGCTAACACTAATGCATTTTGTATCGTTTGTTCCATGTTTCTATAGTACTGCAATGATTGGTGCAGATGTTCGGATTGCTCTAAGGATTCATTATATTTACTTACTAATTCATTCCATCGTCTAGCTACCTCATGAATAAATTCATCCACTTCCTCTGGATTATAACCACGTAACGCATTCTTTTTAAATTCTTTTATTTTAAGACTCGAAAGTTGTAGCATTTCATAGCTCTCCTTTTTTGGTTTAAAATTTCTTGACCAAAATATGTGTTTTATTCTTCTTGCTCAGCCCTCCTATATTAGCTAATATAAATTTTCCATAGCCTCTAAGTGTAAAGGTATCGCCCTCTTTAACCATGGTCGAATTGTTAGTCACTGTAATTCCATTTAATTTAGCCCTTTCTGCTTTCACTAATTTATTGCATTTCTCTCGAGAGATCCGAAAAACAGAACATAAGACAACGTCAAAACGTAAAGAAGTAACAACAGTAAATAGTTCGGTCATTTCCACTGGTTGAAGATCTAATTCATCATCGTTTATGATAGAAATTTCAATTTGTTTATAGCGACTAATTTTGGTTAGATTATATCGGATATATTCTGCTATTTCATCTATCACAAAAATATAAGCACCGAAATCAGTCACAATGATATCTCCAATTTTTGAACGATCAATACCTAAACCTAATATGCTACCTAAAAAATCTCGGTGCGTAAGGGCTTTATTAAATCCGGTTTTAATATCTATTCTAAGTATAGATATAGGATTGTCTATTGGCCCTTCATAAGGACTGATGCATACTACAACACGGTTGGCGGTGGAGTAACCACCTAATAGATGAAAGTTATCAGTAATTGGATATTTATGTTTATCCAAAATAGCGTGTATCCATTCTTTTTCGTAAAAATCCGTAAAGCATTCTTGATACCTTTTATCGGATTTTATCGTATACTCATTTAAAAGTTTTAAAAATAATTTTTCTTCTTCGGACGATATATTGGCCCAATTAATTTTTATAGCATTGTTATTCATTTTAATTCTAAATTTTAGTCTTCTAGTATAACTCTAATCTCGTTAAGTTCATTTTTGTGAGACGGTTAATCTCTTTTTTATCGAAATAATTAATCTCGTTTTAACGCGATGGATTCTGGCAACATAACATAGATTTTTGATGCAAACATTTCTAATGTGCCGTTTACAGCATAACTAACACCTGAAAGATAATCAATGGCACGTTGCATTTCTATGTCAGATAAACGTTCCATATTTACTATCTGAGGTTTTTTGTCTCGGATATATTTTGCTACATCCCCCGTGGCTTCATATCCAGACATTGTTACTGTTACAAGTTCTGTCAGACTAACCTCCTTTTTGTCCTTAATAGATTGTGTCGCTCTTATAGAAGACAATGTTTGTGTTTGTGGTGGCGATACGTATGATGGTGGCGCTTCTCTCGGCATTTGTCTGACCGGATTAGGTTGTTGCTTAAACATCATATTATCATTTTCGTTTTCATCCGAAAAATCCATGTCTTCATCATAACTTTGTGCGAACATACTTTTTAACCATTTCATTTGTTTCCCCCCAATTATTCTCTTTAGCGTTTCTTTTTTTATTATTGCTGAATTTATCCCTTAAAAATGTAAGAATCTATTCTAACACAATCGGATCTGTTTACTGAAAATTTATCCTCTAAAAATATAAGAATCTATTCTAACACAATCGGATCTGGTTGCTGAAAATTTATCCTTTAAAAATGTAAGAGCCTATTCTAACACAATTGGATCCGGATAAAATCGCTTCTTTGTAATCGCCACTCATACCCATTGACAAGATTTTCATATTTATATTATCTGACTTTTCTCTACTCATGTCAATAAATTTTTCGTGTAATCGATTAAATATATCCTTTAATGATTCGGTATCCGCTTCAAAGGGTGCCATAGTCATCAGACCAACTATCTTGGTGTAGAATAAGTTTTTACTAATATTAATTATATCATTTATTTCATCTATTTTAAATCCATATTTGGTTTTTTCTCCTGAGACATTAATTTGTAATAAAACCTCAGATTCTATATTTTTCTTCTTGGATTCTTTTTCTATTTCCTGTAATAACTTAATAGAATCAACGGAATGAATTAAAACTACTTTGCCGACAATATATTTTACCTTGTTTGTTTGTAAATGGCCAATAAAGTGCCAATTAATAGGTAAAGAAGTAGATTGAATTTTGTTCAACAGCTCATTAACTTTATTTTCGCCAAAGTCTTTTATACCGAAATTATAGGCTAATTCAATTTGTTCTATTGGGCATGTTTTGGATACAGCCACCAACAAAACATGTTGATCATCTTTTCTTAAAGTTTGAATTTGCTGTCTAATATTATTTATTCTAGATTGCATTGTAGAATCTATAAGATTATTTTCCATAGTCACCTCCTAATAATAATTAATAAATTTGCAAATTGAAATTTTTAACCAAGTTATTTTCTGCTGCAATTTTAGACTCAGAATTAATGAATTTGCAAATCGAAATTTTGAGCCGAGTTATTTTCTGCTACAGTTTTAGACTCGGAATTAATGAATTTGCAAATCGAAATCTTTGACCAAATCATTTTCCTCTACACCCTTGGCACAAGATATAATTTGATCGGCCAATTTTAATTCGGATACAGGAGACAATATAGCATATTCGTCGTTAGAAGTGGAGATAACAATAGGTTTAAATTTAGCAAAACCTTGATTGATAACAAAAACGCCTTTAATACTGTAAACTTTATCTATTTTAATATTGGTATTTTGGTCAACCAATACATCCGAAACTCTTAGAATCTGCTTATTTTCTATATCTGGCAAAAAGATAGTAGTAATATCTGGGCCACGAGAGTACATACTTACTTCGGTAAAAACAACTTTGTTACCGACTAATTTATTGACGCCATAAATTTTTTTGCCGTATTTATTAACTTGTGTAGTAATGTAATTGGTCGGAATATCTATTACACTTTTCTCTACGATAGCAGAAAGTGGTATTTTTAGTCCTTCGGTTTCTGTTTCACCTATAGTAAACTGAATTTTTCTGTGATTTAATAATTTTGCAAGAGAATTATCTAATTCAAAAATTAGCCTAGCCATGTCGCCTTGAATATCCTTATCTATAAGTTTAGCTGTTAGGGTAAACTTATCCGTATTCGAGATGTAAGCGTTCAAATTATATTCGGATCCTGGAACGTAATCTATAGCATTCGATTTGGGTAAAAAGGTTACAATGCTAAATGTATAGTCTGTGATAATTTTTAAAAGAGGATATTGATGCGTAACACTGGATATAATGTCCGATACGCTATATTCAGAAATATCAGTAATTAATTCTTGAAACTCACTATATTTTATCCGTTTTTCCAGGTTTTCATACCCATCAATTTGGTATGATAAAACGCCGACAGTCGGTGCTAAGACTTCTATTGCGTTGTCGCCCATTTCAGCAATAGTCTGAACGGCCTTGCTAGTGTAATCTAAATTATTATTGACGGATCCGGATGAATAAGAAACATTGTGAATCTTAATGATTCTATCTAGGGCCGTTCTTAAATCGTATAGATCATCCACAAAAGGATTATAATCCAAGCTACGGTACAAATCAATAATGCTATCAAAATCCGAATCGACAAACAACTCTTCGGACCGTATTGGCATCGGATCTAACGTAGCAAGTAGATCTAGATCTACTTGCTTTAATTCTTTGTCAATGTCAACATTTTTTTCATCCTTACTAGGCGAAATAGCACCGATCATAGCGTCCTTTTTTATCTTCTGGCCTTCTTCTATAAAGGATACAAAATTCCCAGTGGCCGGACTGGCGAAGACAGCTTCGTCTCTGTAAATTATACCATCTAGATAATTATCGTTATATATTGATCCGTAACTTGCCGATTCGTATGATATAGCTTGAACTCTACGGATTTTTTTTAACATTAATCCGCTCAACACTATGCTCGCTACTGCACAGGTAATGGCCAAAACTTTTAAAACAGAAGACGGTTTGACGACATGTTTTCGTCGCTTTTTTCTGAGCCGCTTACGCTTAAATTTATATGTAACTTTATTCTGGCTATTATTATTACTATGATTATTATTATTTTCGGATTTGTCTTTTTTATAGTCATCAAAAACATATATTTGGTTTGCTAAGTTTGTCATAATCTCCCCCTGATGTAGAATTTTGTATAAACAGTTTAACATTTTTAGTGAAAATAGTCTATAGCAATATCAAAAAAATCACTTTCCATTTTTAGCATAGCTGACTCCCTTTCTTCCAACGAAGCTGACTGTGGGGTTCTCATGGTGTTATCGCTCCGTAATTTTCCTCGCAATAAATATAAAAAAAACAACCTTCAAAATGGAAGGTTGTTAAAATGTTGTTTTTTCATCAATGCTTGTAGCTTTTAAATCTGCAGTATGAAGTAAAACGGCTAATTCAAACATATGAAAAGCGGAAGAAATAGTAAAGCTTCCACCTAAAGCAGCTTTATCAAAAGATCCCATATGAGAAAGAATAGCTACACTTTCTTCTCTGGATAAATCTAAGAAAGAGCGAACAATATATTGAGATTTGCTACTATGTTCTATAGGTAATAATTCGTTAACTTTATAAGCAGCTTCTTTGTTCCATTTACCGGTTTTGTCATCTTTGACGTTTCGAAAATAAATTTCATAAAAATAAATTTTGCATACGTCATGGAATAAAGCAACAATAGTTAAAGTTTCGAGAGAATACGGTGACGATTCGATAGAATCGTATTCGGAGCAAACTTCCTTAATCAATCTATTATATACATTTAAACTATGCAATGCTAACCCACCCGGACAAGATAGATGATATCGACTGGAAGCTGGAGCGGAAAAGAAATCAGAATTTATAAGATAGTCCGAAAATTTTTGAATACCTTTTCGAGTTATGTTCGCATCAATAAGTTCTAATATTTTGGTTTTTGTATTTTGTATTTCTATATTAGTTAATTGAAATTGCATTAATAAATTTCTCCTTTGTTTAGTACTTTGGCAATGACTAAGAGGTTAATATTGTCAGATAACAAGTATCTAACAATATGGTGACAATTGCAATTATGAATTGCAAAACTACATTATTTATGCTACATTGAACTTGCAAAATTACATTATTTATGCTATATTGAACTTGCAAAATTACATTATTTATGCTATATTGAAACTGCAAAATTTCTCTTTTATTTAGTATAACATAAAATGCAAATAATTAAAACATACTTAAGTTATTGTTAAGCAACAAATATATAACAATATAGTTACATTAATCTCTCAGTCAGATTCATTTAACTAAGTTGAGCCAAAGTTTAATGCGTAGCTTCATTATATAGGCTAATCTCTCAGTCAGATTCATTTCACTAAGTTGAGCCAAAGTTTGATGCATAGCTTCATTATATAGGCTAATCTCTCAGTCAGATTCATTTCACTAAGTTGAGCCAAAGTGTGATGCATAGCTTCATTATATAGGCTAACCTCTCAGTCAGCTTTGCTGAAAACTCTCCTAGAAAGCACGGCCGGGAACTTAAGAATCTTTTGTCGAAGTTAACTAAGAGTGCGGGCACCCTGCTCCCCTTCCAGCGAATCTGACTGAGGAGTTCTTATGGTACTCTAGCTCCGTACTTTGCATGCTAAGATTAATAACAAAAACTTTTATGCACGCTTTCTCCCTCCGTCAGCTAACGCTGACACCTCCCCCACAATTTTGTAACTTCTTAAATTCCCGATTATGTCCTCCAGTGGGAGGTTATGTGAGCCAAAGTGTGATGCGTAGCTTCATTATATATGATTAAAATTAAAGGAGATGAATACAGAAATGTTTATTGAATTAGAAAATCGTAGTTTAACAGTTGATCAAGCAATTAACGCAGGATTTAGTCACGCCGGATATGCTAAAATAG
>LNZM01000124.1 GCA_002007295.1 Candidatus Epulonipiscioides saccharophilum
TATGCACGCTTTCTCCCCCCCTATCCCCCTCCCGGAGTGAGGTCCCGCTTCCCCACAATTTTGTGGCAGCTCCCCTTCTAGAAATAAGATTCTTAAGTTCCCGACTATGCCCAAATACCTCAGTACTTAACTCAGAAAGGATGGATTATTGCCCATGTTGACTTCTCTTGCGTATATATTTATTTTCGGATTAATTGGCTCCTTATTATCCAAATTTGTAAAAATACCTTCTTTAGTTGGTATGCTCATTGCTGGTATTTTAATCGGCCCTTTTGCCCTAAATCTTCTAGACCAATCTATTCTCGATATGTCGGCCGATTTAAGAACGTTCGCGTTGATTATTATTTTAATCAAAGCTGGCTTATCTCTCAAATTATCCGATATGAAGCAAGTTGGTCGACCAGCCTTATTTATGTCTTTCGTACCCGCTAGCTGCGAAATAATTGGTTATGTTTTCTTTGCTAAAGCTATCCTCGGCCTTTCTTGGTTAGAAGGCGCTTTATTAGGCGCTGTTTTAGCCGCTGTTTCTCCAGCTGTTGTCGTTCCTCGTATGACAAAATTAATTGACGAGGGTTATAGTGATAGAACTAAAATTCCTCAGTTAATTACTGCTGGTGCTTCTTGTGACGATATTTTTGTTATCGTATTGTTCTCATCCTTTTTAAGCGCCTTAGAAACTGGTGATAACATAGATTTTACCACCCTTATTAATGTTCCTATATCCATATTCTTAGGTATTAGTATTGGCGTAATTGTCGGATTACTTTTATGCTTCTTATTTAAGCATTTTGATATCCAAAACAGCGTTAAAATCATTCTTATTATAAGCTGCTCTTTCTTATTACTTCAGCTTCAAGATACTTGCGAAGGTATCGTTGCTATTTCCGGCCTAATCGGCGTTATGAGCTTAAGTATTGTTTTAAAAAACCAACTACAAGAAAGCACCACTACAAATTTAAGTCAAATTATTTCTAGACTTTGGGTTGCTTTCGAACTATTACTCTTCGTCTTAGTAGGGGCTAGCGTGAATATTGATTATACGCTTCACGCCGGATTTAGCTCGGTTATAATCATATTCATTGGATTAATCTTTAGATGTTGCGGAGTATTTTTGGCTCTATTGGGTACGAACTTAAATAAAAAAGAAAAACTATACTGTGCAGCTAGTTATTTACCCAAAGCTACAGTCCAAGCTGCGATCGGTGGTGTAGCGCTAGCTACAGGTCTTGGTTGTGGCGAAATAGTCCTTTGCATAAGTGTGATAGCTATCCTAATTACTGCACCACTTGGTGCTATTCTGATCGATAAGTTGAAAGCTTGGATAGCCTAATTTAATTAATTAAAATAAAAAAGCAGCGCTTGATATTTTTCACTCAAGTTCTGCTCTTTTTTTTGCTAAAACTTCTTATATATACATCCAACCACAACCGTCATATCATCGCTGTAATCTCCGGCTAATAAGCTTCGACTCTTATTCAGCAAAAAGTTTGACATTTGCTCCGGATCCTTAGTTTGACAATCTAATATAAACTGCTTAAATGCTTCTTGTCGGCCCAATGCATCCTCCGGTGTTGACAATAATCCGTCCGTTACCATAATTAAAATATCTCCACTTTCTAATGCAACATTGTGTGTCTCTATATACGCATCTTTTATTATTCCCACCGGTAAGCTTGTCGACTCTATTGTTATAATTTCTCGTCCCCTTAATACAAAAGTAGTCGCTGCTCCGGCCTTTAATATTTTTACTACACCAGTTGTTGTATCAACTATTGCTACATCTATCGTTGAAAATACTTCATTCTCTTGCCTTAATACTAACGTCGAATTTATTAATTTTAATGATGACTCGGCTCCGAGTCCAGCTTCCATAAACTCTTCTAGCATTTCTATGGTTATTTTACTTTGTGTTCTTGCTAACTCTCCCGAACCCATTCCGTCCGATAACGCCATCAAATATTTTCCATTCGGTATTTCCATAAAACTATATACATCGCCCGATATTTTTCCTTTAGCACATAAAGCCGCTCCGGATGTTACTCCAAACGTTTGCTTTTTCGATATCTTAAAATAACACCCTTCCGGTGATCCACATACATGATTTTTTAAATCTAATTTTAACTTTAACACTTTTTCTAAACTGAATATTATTCTGCTTTCTATATCGTCGGATTTATTACAGTATTTCGAATATAACTCTAATGATTTAAATTCCCCATCCGCCTCCAACAATATAATATCTCGTACTTTTATTCCAACCGATATTAATGCTTCCTTCGCCTGTCGCTCCAACTCCTTATTAAATACTATCTCATTCTTTATCTCATGGGCTATCCCATCGATACTATTTGCGACCACTTCCATTTGCTGGCTCATTAACATCTTTGTTTCTAATGTCTTATTCCTGGATATTATCTTTTGTCTCGTTATATCTAGTCTATAGTTTAAAACCGATGCAAAACTTTCAGCACACGGACATTTATTACTAAATTCTTCCGGTATATCACTTACTACTATCTTTCCATTCCGTTCACCCGTTTTTACCATCTCTCGACTACATCTATACATCTTTACTACATCATCTTCCGATATCATTCACTATGTATCGCAACTACATAGCAGTCTTTTTTAAAGACATCTTACACTTTCATGTAAGCGTAGACTATATCTTCACCCTATTTCTAAAAATTAATAGGGGCAACATTTTTCTTCCACCCTTAGCTTGTGGTTTTACTCTCCCTCAAGGAGATAGTCGTTGGACGTTCCTCATATTTTAAAATTAAAACTTAGAGGCTTCGCTGCTAAACACCCATTGTTTATTTGGCCCTTAGTATCTAACATGAATATGTTAGACTTTTATTTCAACAAGATAGGCTATCCTTACTATTGTTTCTGCTTTCGCACCTATGATAGTTGATTTCTCCTCTATTTTCGGTTGTAAGGCTTTAGGGATTCAAAGCAATTAACGTTGAGTCTGCACCAATTACTTGATACAGAGGGCTATTTGTTTATACCCAGCAAAAACTACGAAGATGGCATGTGTCACACATTTTGCTTAATGTCTCTTCTATTATGGAATCTATTTGTTCCTTATTTAAATTTGAACTACTAAAATTTTCTTTATTAAACGATATTCCTAACTTTTCAAATGCTTCTTTAAAATGTACCAACCTATCTACTGCTATCTCTTGTACATGGGCCAAATGCTCCTTCTCATTTTGCGCTTCTCGTTTCGTTGTAAACCAACTAGCAAATCCAAAATAATCTTGCGGTAGCAATATCGATATGATTCCGGCTATAATATATGCTCCCATTATCGGCATGTCTATTATCCCATCATTAAAAATCATATATCCTACTATTTGCCCCAATCCTAATCCTATCGTTACCGATACCTTTCCCAATGAAATAAATATTCCTGCAAATAAAATGCTTATACAATATACCAAACAAAGATTGACTGGAATATATCCGATTATCGTTAACATGCTACCAATTATAACACTGACTGTTACTCCCAGATTGATTCCGCCAAGATATGTAATGGCAATTAAAAATATAAATACCAATATATCTTTAAAATATATTTCTATAAATATTGGAACTCTAATATAAAAGTCTATCATGCCACACAATATTACTATAAATATAAAAATCATACTTATAGCCTCTTTTTGCGTCAATTCATATACTTTATTTTCTATAAGAGCGTCTATTCCATAATTTAATATTAAAACTAATAAAGCTGCCATAAAACATTCTACAATAATAGTTATAAAACTTATTATATTAAAATTCGTTATTACTAACATAAATGTCTTGACTAAAAATAGTGTAGCCACTAAAATTACGGTTTGATTCGATGCTGTAAATTTAATTCTGGCTTGAACTAAACATTTTCTAATCATAATAATAATTGCTGTAATTATAAAATAATTGGTTACATAAAAATTTGTAAAAGAAACTGAGACATAACCTAAAATTAAAAACAATGTTGTCCAATTTCTACTCCTCTTATCTTTATAAATACATGCCAGGTATGCTATGCCTAGGGTAAAAAATTCGTTTACAATACTGACTCTAGCAAACATAAAGGCACATATGCATAAAAAAACCTGTGTCAAAATAATTCTTTTACTTATTTTATTTGTGTCTTTATACAAACTTCTTTCCATAATACACCTCCATCTTACATAGTATACCCTCTTTTGTATAAATATTTTGTCGATTCAACATAGTAATTGCAAAAAATTTTTGACATTCTTCAACAAATATTGACTACATCTTTACAACCATAATATTTCATGTTAAAATGACTAAGCAATAAACATAGTTTAAAGGAGATTTTATGGACAGTCAAATTTTAGCAGTAGTAAATGGTAAAGAAATTACAGACAGAGATTTAGATTTATTATTAAACTCTATCGGTCCACAAGCACAACAATTTCAAGGTGAATTAGGCCGAAAAAGATTAATAGACGAACTAATAGCCCAAGAGCTATTCTACCAAGATGCTTTAGAAAACGGTTTTGATCAAGAACAACAATACACACAGGCATTAGAAGACATGAGATCTTCTTTATTAAAACAATATGCTCTTAATAAATTATTGGGTGCCATCTCAGTAGAAGAAGACGAGCTAAAAAAATACTACGAAGATCACAAAGAATTATTTAATCCTGGCAAGCGAGCTACAGCAAGTCACATATTGGTGGACACTGAAGAAAAAGCCAACGAAATTTTACAAGAACTAAAAGATGGTCTAAAAACTTTTGAAGAGGCTGCCAAAGAATACTCCTCATGCCCTTCTTCTCAACAAGGTGGTAGCCTTGGTGAATTCGGTCCGGGATCTATGGTACCAGAATTCGAAAATGCTACCTTCGAATTAGAAATCGATGAAATAAGTGAGCCTGTAAAAACACAATTCGGATACCATATAATAAAATTATTCGATAAAAAAAATGGTGAAACTCCCGAATTTGATAAAGTGAAAAATCAAGTTCAACAGCAATGCTTAAACCTTAAAAGACAAAACACATACTCTGATAAAGTGGAAACATTGAAGAAAAAATATCCTGTAGAAACAAAATAAACATTTTTATGTAGAATATAAAAACATGGCGTAATCTACGGTTACGCCATAAAAAATGGCCATATTCTCTTCATTCGACTATGGCCATTTCCCATCAATAAGCATTAATAATATTCAGGT
>LNZM01000125.1 GCA_002007295.1 Candidatus Epulonipiscioides saccharophilum
TTTCTGTTCAGCTTCCAGCTGAGAGTCACTCAGTTTACAGAACCACACCCAGACGGCCACAGATCACTTTACACACTCACACACACTCACACACACACAGGCTTACACACACACGCTCACACACAGGCACACACACTCACACTCACACTCACACTTCAGTCTCTCTGTCGTTTCGTCGCTCAGCTGAAGTTGAAGTTTCTCGTCTTAAATTCGTCTCTGAAAAGTTTTTTCTTCTTGCAGCTTTCAGGTCGATGCTCAGGTGTGTGTGTGTGTGCGCATGTGTTTTCCTCTCTTAAGCTTCCATCTTTGTGTCAGAGGTCACATGATTTCTGTGTGTGTGTGTGTGTTCAGGCTACTGTGGGAAACAAAACTCTTTTTCACTCTGATTTTATGAAAAATACAGATACGACTCACAGTTTTTACCTCCTCAGTGTTCTCTGGGATTATTTGCATTGATGATGATTATTTTTTAAAAACTTTTAGTTCTTTTTGGTCGACGAAAAGTTGGTTCCCTCAAACTTTAAGTCTGAAACTCAATATTCTGTTAATAAAGTTCTAAAAGAAGAAAGAGAAAAAGAATTTTAGATGCTTGAAACCAATAAAATTTTGCTTGTTTCACTACTTTTGTTTCAAAATTGGCAGAAATCTTAACTGATTTTCATATCAAGTTATTTATTCTTTAACTTTAAGCTCCTAATTTCAAAAAGCACTAAAAGTCTTTAAAAAATGTTCTGGAGTTTTTATAAAAATGGATTTTAAGAAATCAAAAGTTCAAACAGGCTCAGAAACATAAGTGGTTTGATCCCAAGTCACATTTCAATACAGAGCCAGACTAACAGTAGAGATAGCACACCAAGACCTTCTCACCAAGTAAGCAGGATCTCATGGGGGGGAAATTGCTACTTAAAAGCTTAGTGTGCAGATGCTTTTGTTTTTTGTTTTTTTTTCTATATTTTTTTCTACGAGAGTACACCAGGGATTTGAGAAATCTCCAAGGTATTACAACAACCAGGTCTAGACCAAGAAGAACAAGCAGAAGAAAGGAGGGGGGGGACCAGAGAAGAGCTTCTGTGCTCCAAATTTTACACAGCATCCTCACCTCGTACTTGTTGTTTTACTAGTGACCCCATCAAGAAGCAGAAATCCGACTAAAGACTAAATAAATTGTAAGAACAACAAAAAAATAAATAAAAATAAAATGAGAAATAAAGATAAAGGGAATGCAAGTTGTTGTTTACCCGCGCAATGCTTGTGAGATGGTGGCGAGGTATTAATGAGCAACGTTGGTATGCTAGGTGGTGGTGTTGAAAATTCAGTAGAGCAAGAAGAAGTATTAGCTGAAGCCATAGCTGAACAAATAGCTGAGCAGATGGAAGAAATGGAAGATATGAAAGAAAGCTTAGAGGAGTTTTTAAAATCTGAAGGTTTAGAAAATAAAGTTACTATAGAGCAAGATGGAGAAGAAGTTATTTTAACATTTTCCGATTTCATGCTATTCGATTCAGGCCAAGCCATTATTAAGCCTGAAGGCTTAGAAGTTCTTGGTAAAATAGGTGGGGAAATAAAGCAATATCTGGATAACGGATATATTGCTAGAGCAGAAGGACATACTGATAACTTGCCAATCAATTCATTTATTTTTCCTAGCAACTGGGAATTATCAGCCTCACGTGCGATTTCAGTCGCAAAATATTTAATAAATGAGGTTGAGATAAATCCAATGGCTCTATCCGCAGAAGGTTTTGGAGAATATTATCCAATTGCTTCTAATGATACATCTGAGGGCCGAGCACAAAATCGTAGAGTAGAAATTAAAGTAACTAAAGATGCGATAGAATAATATCTATTAAATTAAAATAACTCAAAATGCTAAAAAATAATATCCATTAAAAATTCTATTGCAAAAAATAGAATAAAAAATGAATATGGAAATAAACTAAAACAGTAATACAAAAGAGAAATTAGAAACAGAAAAATTTAGAGAGAGAAAATAAATTATTATACAAAAATTTAGGGGGATTTATCGATGGATAACAAAGTTATAATTATTATTAGCATTGTCGTTGTCGTTTTATTACTAGCGATCGTTGGTGCTGTGGCTGCTGTACTTCTTTTAGGTGGAGATAAAGCGCCGGTAGTAGTTGATCCGAATCAACGTCCTGAAGTAGTTATTACGGTACCACTTACTACATCGTTAATGGTTAACGTTACAGACGAAGATGGAAAGCCTCATGTAGCAAGAGTGCATCCTGCATTTGAATTGGATGCTAGCAAAGACGCTTATAAAGAACTTAATGAGACAACTTTACCTTTAATGGAAATTAGAATTAGAACCGAAATTCTTAATGTAGTATCAAAATATCCTTATGAGATGTTATTAGAACAAGGTGCGCCAACCAGAGTTGCGATCGATATTAAGGACGCTATTAACACACTACTAGACACAGATATAATTTTCCAAGTTATTTGGCAAGATTTTATTGTTCAATAATTTTTAGCATTCACAAATAAAAATTGCAGTTATTTTCATAACAAATTTACTGCTTATCAATGTTTTATAATATTTTTTCAATTTTATTTATATTTTATTTGTACTACAAAATTAAAATGTGTTATAATATTAGAAAGTAGTATTTATTAAAAAGGAGGTGGTAACTTGAGTGAGCTACTTTCGCAAGAAGAAATAGACGCCCTTTTTGCGGCGCTAGACACTGGTGAACTAGATGTAGAGGAAATGAAAGAGAAAGACAAAGAGCGGATTGTTAAAGAATATAACTTTGCTCGTCCTACCAAATTTTCTCGAGAACATCTTAGAACACTTGAACTTATGGGTGAAAATTATGCAAGGTTAATTAGTCAATATTTATCTGGTATGATGCGAACATTAGTTCCAATTAAAGTAGTAAGTTCTGAAGCAATCACGTTTTCGGATTTTACAAGCTCCTTATCAAACCCGATTGCCCTTGCAATAATTGACCCATACCCCTTGAAAAATAACATGCTGTTAGAACTTTCAACCAATGTTGCTTTCGCCTTCCTAGAGAGACTTCTAGGAGGTAAAGGAACGGAGTTAGAGCATGTTAGAGAATTTACAAGTATAGAGCTGGTAATTTTAATTAGGGTGCTAGAACACTTTGTGGATTACATGCGTGATCCGTGGGAGAACATGATAGAGTTAAAACCACGTATGAGCAGAGTAGAAACAAACTCTCAAATTTTAAACATGATAGCACCAACTGAAATGGTAGCACTTATAACATTTAGTATCCAATTTGGTAGTGTAGACGGTCTTATGAATCTTTGTATTCCTTATTTAACTGTCGAGCCTATTATGGATAAATTGAATACTTCTTACCAATTTCAAAGCTCTGACGATAAAAAGGCCGAACGAGATACAAACGTTGAGTATCTTTTGAAACGTGCAAATATTCCAATGAAAGCAGTAGTGGGGCAAACTCGGATTACTGTAAAAGAATTTTTAGATTTACAAGTAGGAGATATTATACGTTTAGATAAAACAATTGATTCTCTTATAGACGTATATGTAGGAAACGTGGTAAAATTTAAAGCGGTACCTGGCATACACAGAAGCAAATCAGCTGTACAAATCAAGCAAATTTTAGATAAGGAGGATGATTAATGGCTGACGGAATACTTTCCCAAGAAGAAATAAATGCCTTACTTGGTGGCGTAGTAGAAGATCCAGCGGGTGAGGAAATAGGCGGATCATCCGGGATTGCACTTACTCCAGATGAAATTGATGCATTGGGAGAAATCGGTAATATTAACATGGGTACTGCCGCGACCACTTTATTCGCATTATTGAATCATAAAGTAATGATCACGACACCACGGGTAGAACTACTGTCCTCTCAAGAATTGATTGATTCTATAGATCCTGACGTTGTTACAGTATCGGTAGATTACACTGTAGGATTATCTGGAACTAATTTATTAATGTTAAAGGAGTCCGATGTTAGAATAATAGCCGATTTAATGATGGGTGGTGCGGGTGAAGATAATGGTGAAGCACTAAATGAATTACATCTTAGTGCTATATCTGAAGCTATGAACCAAATGATAGGTTCTTCTTCAACATCATTATCGCAAATTTTTGAAAAGAAAATTGATATATCACCGCCACAAGCAGTACAATTTGAATCTGCTCTTGACAAAGTTAAGGAACTTGTTGGTCAAGAAACTGAAGTGGCAAAAATTTCATTTAGAATGCAAATTCTGGATGACATTATAGATAGTGAACTAATGCAAGTTCTACCTATTAATTTTGCAAAGGAATTGGTGGATAATCTTATGAACTCAATGTCTAATATGGGTGAAGACCCTATACCAGAAAATAATCCTCCGACTGCTCCAATGCCTTCAGGTGGTGGCAACACTCCTGATATGAATAATGGACAATATCCTCCTGGAGGAGCTATGAATCAACAAATGCCGTATCCAAATCAACAAATGCCGTATCCAAATCAACAAATGCCGTATCCAAATCAACAAATGCCTTACCCGAATCAACAAATGCCGTATCCAAATCACCCAATGTCGGCTTATCCTAACCAAGTTTATACTCCTGGGAATATTCCGAGTAGCTTAGTCTTTCAGCCTGATATTCAGGTTGCTAATCCGCAATTTCAATCTTTTGAACAAAAGACTTTGCCTCCAGGTGCCGATAATATAGATATACTCCTAGACGTAGCTCTAGAAGTTTCTGTTGAATTAGGCCGTACTCGAAAAAAAATCCGAGAAATCTTAGATTTCACAGAAGGTAGTATTATAGAATTGGATAAACTAGTTGGGGAACCTATTGATATTTTAGTAAATGGTAAATTTATTGCCAGCGGTGAAGTTGTAGTAATTGATGAAAACTTCGGTGTCAGAATTAAAAGTATTATAAGGCCTGAAAACAGAATATAAGGCAAATTCATTGCTAGTAGCAACATTGCATTAATTGATGAAAATTTTATCGGTAGAATTAAAAGTATCATAAAGCCTGAAAAAGGTAAATTCATTGCTAGTAACAAAGTTACAGCAATTGATAAAAACTTTATTTATCGTTAAAATTAAAAGTATTATAAAGCTTGAAAATGTAAGGTAGGTTCATTGCCAGCAGTAAAGTTGCAGTAATGGATAAAAACTTTATTTATCGTTAAAATTAAAAGTATTATAAATCCTGAAAATAGAATATAAATATAAAGGGTTAAAAACAGAAAGGGAGAATAAATTTATGGCACAAACAATTTTAATAGTCGATGACGCAGCATTTATGAGAATGATGATTAAAGATATCTTAAGTAAAAATGGTTATGAGATTGCAGGAGAAGCCGAAAACGGCCAAATAGCTGTAGCAAAATATAAAGAATTGCATCCGGATTTAGTTTTAATGGATATTACAATGCCAGAGATGGATGGAATCCAAGCAGTAAAAGCAATTAAAGCAGGTGACGCTGACGCAAAGGTTATAATGTGTTCAGCGATGGGTCAACAGGCAATGGTAATAGAAGCAATCCAAGCAGGCGCTAAAGACTTTATAGTAAAGCCGTTCCAAGCCGACCGTATATTAGAAGCAGTCAAAAAAGTATTAGGTTAATATGCAATATATTGAAATCATTTTCCTGCTAGTTAGTTTTGTAGTACTTCTGTTGGTTGTATTGTATATTACTAAACATAAGGTTTCACGTAAAAACTCAAACATGCAACTAATGGAGGTATTACCTCTTAACTTAAATCAATATGTATATATTATAAAAGTAGGAAATGAATTTCATCTCTTTTGTGGGGGCAAGGAAGGAATGGCTTATGGGGGTACGCTTGGTAAAGATAGCCTGAATTTCGAAGAGAATTTAGCATTTAATAAAGTATTTGAAAAATCGAAAATAAAATGGCAAAGGGAGTGTAAGAAAGATGGTTAAACTCGGTTTATTTTTATGCTTCTTACTATTGCCAACCAAGGTAATCCCGTTAGAGGCATTAAACTCAATTACGGATTCAGTGGAGTTTGGAACGAGTCTACAGCTAGTATTTTTTATAACATTTTTAGGACTTATTCCAACTTTATTGTTAGTGAGCACATCATTTACAAGAATAATAATCACACTATATTTTTTAAAAACGGCTATGGGAACACAGCAGATGCCACCAAATCAGGTAGTAATAGGACTAGCTTTATTTTTAACCTTTTTTGTTATGAGTCCTGTAATATCAACGATCAATACTGATGCTATAATCCCATATACGGATGGCCAGATTACTCAAGTAGAATTTTTTGAAAGAGCGGCCGAACCTATAAAAGAATTTATGGTAATGCAAACACGGGATGAGGACATAAAGCTTTTTATGGATTTGTCAAATAAACCTGCGATAGTGGATGAAACGGACATTTTGGGCCAGCTTCCATATCACATAGTTGTACCAGCATTTATAATAAGTGAGATACGAGCAGGATTTGTGATAGGATTTTTGATGTATCTACCATTTATTATAATTGACATGGTTGTAGCGTCAGTACTTATGGCAATGGGTATGATGATGTTGCCTCCTGCTATGATATCGTTACCATTTAAAATATTAATATTTATTATTGTAGACGGTTGGCATTTAATAATTGGAGAATTAGTAGAAACATTTAACTTGTAAAGGAGTCCACATTATGGAAGGGCAGATAATAGATGTAATGAGAGAAACTATAATGCTTTTAATAAAAGTGGCTTCACCTATTCTATTAGTGGCGCTTAGTGTAGGTTTAATAGTAAGTATTTTCCAAACAGTCACATCAATACAAGAGCAAACGCTAGCTTTTATCCCAAAGATACTAGCAGTGTTTGCTGCTATAGTAATTTTTGGGCCATGGATGTTGACAATGCTTAGCCAATTTGTTACGGACATTATATCAAAATTTTCTGAATTTATACTTTAAAGGTGTTGCTTATGGATAATATATTAGATTTATACGCAAATACCGATGTATGGCTTTTAATTTTTGTAAGAATTGTTGCAGTACTATCTTTATTTCCAATAATATTAGAAACGAAAGTTCCAGCAACAGTGGTAGGAATGCTTAGCATAGTACTAACTATGATAGTATTTTTTACTATTCCACAGGGCAACGTTTCATACACAAACACTGTACTTGGATATTCACTTTTAGTAATTAAAGAAATGCTCATAGGACTAGTATTAGGATTTGGTGTTTTAATATATTTTCAAGTTTTAAACTTTACTGGGCAGCTCTGGTCAAACCAAGGGGGCTTATCCATGAGTCAATTCTACGATCCTACATTAGGGGCGCAAATACCAGTATTAGGTAGATTCTTAACATTAGGATTTTCTACTATATTTGTTTTATCCGGAGGTTATCATTACTTCATTTCGGCCTTAATTAAAACATTCGAATATATTCCTCTCGGCAGAGAATTTTTCAACCCATCTATTTCGATAACCATACTCGATGCTGTAGCAATATTTTTTGAATTAGGCTTTAAATTAGCAACACCTATTTTAGGTACCATCTTATTGATAGATGTTGGCCTGGGTATTTTGGCCCGAACTGTGCCACAAATGAATATGTTTGTTATCGGTTTACCTCTTAAATTACTCATATTGATTCTGTTGTTAATCACTATAGTAAATTATGTCCCAACATATGGAAATATCATTATTGATCATATGAAAAATACGTATTTTGATCTATTAAAGGGGCTTATGAATGGACCTTAAACTATATCTTAATTTACAATTCTTTGCTAAAGCAGAACTAGAGCGTAGGATTAATTTAGCCTTCTTTGCTAAAGCAGAACAAGAGGGTAAGATTAATTTAGCCTTCTTTGCTAGAACAGAACAAAAAGGTAGAATGAATTTGCCATTCTGTACTAAAGCAGAACAAGAGGGTAAGATTAATTTAGACTTCTTTGCTAGAACAGAACAAAAAAGTAAAATGAATTTGCCATTCTGTACTAAAGCAGAACAAGAGGGTAAGATTAATTTAGCCTTCTTTGCTAGAACAGAACAAAAAGGTAGAATGAATTTGCCATTCTGTGCTAAAGCAGAACAAGAGGGTAAGATTAATTTAGCCTTCTTTGCTAAAGCAGAACAAGAGCGTAGGATTAATTTAGCCTTCTTTGCTAGAACAGAACAAGAGAGGAAGATTAATTTAGCCTTCTTTGCTAGAGCAGAACAAGAGCGTAGAATTAATTTAGCCTTCTTTGCTAAAGCAGAACAAAAAGGTAGCATGAATTTGCCATTCTGTGCTAAAGCAGAACAAGAGGGGAAGATTAATTTAGCCTTCTTTGCTAGAGCAGAACCAGAGAGTAGAATTAATTTACAATTCTTTGCTAGAGCAGAGCAAGAAGGTAGAACAGAATCCGCAACAAGTAAAAAACGTTCAGATGTTAGAAAAAAAGGACAAGTTGTAAAAAGTACGGAGCTTAATACGGCACTTATATTACTTGCCTTTTTTATAATAATGCGAATTCTTGCTCCTCAATACGTCTCGAAATGTTCCGATGCTTTTAGAACGGTAGTAGTACAAATGCGGATGATGGTCATAGATTTTGAGATTACTCATTTTATGAATATTATCAAGCAAGCTTTATTAAACATAATATACATTAACGGTATATTATTTGTAGTCCTTTTTTTAGTTGCATTTTTAACTAGCTATAAACAAGTGGGATTTATGGTTACTTGGGAGCCATTAAAGCCAAAACTGAGTAAATTTAATCCTGTGAACGGATTTAAAAAAATATTTGGAATTAGAGATTCTTTAGTCGAACTTTTAAAAAATCTTTTTAAAATTCTGATATTAGGTACCGTTTTTTATAATACGATAATTAGTCAAATACCATCCTTTTTAGGTTTTTACGACTTAACTATAACAAACATTGCTATTTATGTAGCTGATATTATCCGACAAATAGGAACTAACGTCGGTATATCATTTCTTATTCTTGCTTTTGGAGATTATAAATGGCAAAAATATAAGTTTGAAGACAGTATTAAGATGACCAAACATGACGTTAAAGAAGAATATAAACAGTCTGAAGGTGATCCGGCTGTTAAGAGTAAGATTAGACAAAAAATGCGTGAAATGTCTGTTAGTCGTATGACAAAGGCAGTGCCAGAGGCCGACGTTATAATTACAAATCCAACCCACTTTGCTGTAGCTATATATTATGATCGAATAAATGGGGTAGCACCAATTGTTGTGGCAAAGGGAACGGATAATATGGCGTTAAAAATAAAAGAAGTAGCAACAATAGCCAATGTCCAAATTGTTGAAAATAAGCCTCTTGCACGTGCACTGTATTATACAGTTGATATTGGTGGGGTTATTCCACAGGAATTATATGAAGCCGTCGCCGAAGTATTAGCCTTTGTTTATCGATTAGAAAATAGGTTATAAAAAATAATTTACGGGTTATAGAAAATAACTTATAGATTATAGAAAATAACTTATGGTTTATAGAAAATAACTTATGGCTTATAGAAAATAGGTTATAGACTATAGAAAATAGCTTATAAATTATAGATAGAAGGAGAGAGAGTAATGATTCGATCTGGAGATGCGATTTTAGGTATTTTCGTCTTAATGATATTAGCGCTTATATTAATACCGTTACCCGAGCAACTTCTAAGCGTTCTGTTAATTATCAATATGTCATTAACGGCCATGATTTTGCTAAGTGCATTATTCTCGAAAGAATCACTAGACCTATCTTTATTTCCAACCATGCTACTAGTAACAACAATATTTAGATTGGGCCTTAATATAGCATCTACGAGACTAATATTGGTAGATGCGTACGCCGGACCCGTAATCGAAGCATTTGGAGTTTATGTCTCAGATGGGAACATAGTGATTGGGGTAATCATTTTTATAATAATATCGATAGTAAACTTTATGGTAATAACAAAAGGATCTGGGCGTGTAGCTGAGGTTGCCGCAAGATTCACATTAGACGCTATGCCAGGTAAGCAAATGGCAATAGATGCGGACCTGAACTCGGGATATATAGACGAGGACATGGCAAAGTTAAGAAGAAAAAAAATTCAAGATGAAGCAAGTTTTTACGGGGCCATGGACGGTGCATCCAAATTCGTACAAAACGATGCAATGGCTGGAATAATAATATCATTCGTAAATATAATAGCTGGATTAATAATCGGGATTGTAGAATTGGATATGGAAATTGTAGAGGCACTTAATACATACACTATCCTAACAATTGGAGACGGTTTAGTAAGTGCGATACCATCCTTATTTATTTCAACAGCTACTGGTTTACTAGTTACAAAAACAGATCAAGAAGGAAATATCAGCAACGCTTTATTTGGCCAATTCGCATATTCTCCGCTTGTGTTGTATTTAGCCGCATTTGCGATTATGGCATTAGGTTTAGGGACACCAATTGGACCGATGTTTACCGTACCTATAGGTATATTATGGATTGTGTTAGGTAGACGACTTAATAATTTGCAACAAGTTAAAGAAGTGGAAAAAGAAATTGAACAAGAAGATATTGAAGCATCTGAAATCCGAAAACCAGAAAATGTTCTTAACCTATTACAAGTGGATCCTATAGAACTTGAATTTGGTTATGGAATTATCCCATTGGCCGACACAGCACAAGGTGGAGACTTATTTGATAGGGTTATAATGATTAGGCGACAAATAGCCTTAGAGCTAGGAACAGTAGTTCCAATTATACGTATAAGGGATAATATACAGTTACCACCAAACGTATACAGCATAAAGATAAAAGGTATAGAAGTAGCTAGAAGTGAAATAATGTTTGATCATTATATGGCGATGGATCCAGGTTATGTAGAAGAAGAAATCGAAGGTATTAAGACTATTGAACCAGCATTCGGACTACCCGCCTTGTGGATAAACGAATCACAAAGAGAGAAAGCCGAAATTCGTGGCTATACCGTTGTAGACGGCCCATCTATTATAGCTACTCACCTAACCGAAGTTATTAGAGCAAACATTGCTGAGTTACTTTCTAGACAAGATACGAAAGCATTGCTTGATAATATAAAAGAGCAACACGAAGCTTTGTTGACAGACTTAACTCCAAAACTTTTAACATTAGGAGATATTCAAAAAGTTTTGTCAAACCTTTTAAGCGAAAATATTTCTATAAGAGATTTACCAACTATTTGCGAAATCCTAGCTGATTATGCTAGCTCTATCCGAGATACCGACGTATTAACCGAATATGTAAGACAAGGATTAGCTCGAGCTATATCTAAAAAGGTTTTTGTGGGCCAAACTAACCAAGTAATTACGCTTGATCCAGCAATAGAGCAAATGATTATGGGTGCTGTGCAACATACAGAACAAGGATCTTATGTAGCGCTTGATCCGGCTGTATTACAAAGGATAATTAATAATCTAAAAAAAGAAGTTAATAAGCTTACTTCTATCGGATTATCACCTATTATTTTAACATCACCTATAGTTAGAATATATTTTAAGCAATTAACTAATCAATATATCCCAGATTTAATTGTAATATCTTATAATGAAATTGCTCCAAATGTTGAAATTCAATCTATAGGAATGGTAGGTGCGTAAATAAATGAGAATTTTAAAAATTACCGGAAAAGATGAACAAAGCGTAAAAGATGAAATAATAAAAGAGTATGGTAACACAGCAATAATTGTAAGTAGTTTTGAGGAAAAAAGAGCAGGAATAATGGGTTTATTTAAAAAAGGCGACTGGAGTATAACCATAGCCTTAGATGAATCGAACCTTATGGAGCCGAATGTTAGTAAGCAACCTTCTAGTCAAATAAATAACGATAATAAATCTGATACGGAGCAAGAGGGTGCGGATTTTATCAAAAAATTAGATAGCCTAAAATCACCGTTTTTTGAACCGAGAATAAAAACTGATAATATTAAATTAAGTTTGTCTAGAAGTAATCATAAAAATGAAGATCAATCTTTTGAAGAATTTGAAGAGAAATTAACAAATAAATTAGCTATTGATATTTCTTCTAATTTAGAAGAAAAAATATCCGAAAAAAATAATAAAGCTCAAGAAGTCCAGTTTGACTTAATTTTAAAACAATCTCTTTTAGAAGAAGGTATAGAAGAATCTATAATTGATGATATTTTGAGTCAAGTTAATGAAAACAGTGTTGACGGAATAAGCCGTGCATTATATAATACTCTCACACGGGTTATGCCAAAATTTAATTACAATATTCCAAAAGTTACTTTTTTTATTGGTTCAACCGGCGTAGGTAAAACTACAACCATCGCAAAGCTTACTGCTAATAAGGTTTTGGAGGAAAATAAAAAAGTTGTTCTCTTAACTGCTGATACTTATCGTATCGCAGCAGTGGCCCAACTTAAAACTTATGCCGAAATATTAGGTGTAGAGATAGAAACTATTTTTGAGCCATCCGATATCCCAAAATATTTACAAAAATGGCGAGATGCTGATTATATTTTTATCGATACTGCCGGTCGTTCCCATAAAGACTTTAATCAACTCGGTGAACTTAAGGAGTTATTGGCGACAGTGGAGGAAAAACAAGTATTTTTAGTTTTAAATATGAACACTCAGTATAAAGATATTCAAAGCATTATCCCAATTTATAAAAATTTGGTTGACCGTTTCGCCCTGATTATTACTAAACTAGATGAAACGGACGGTATTGGAAATTTATTAAATATTGCCACTTGTACAAAGACAGAGATAGCTTACCTTACAACCGGACAAAATGTACCAGAAGATATTGAAAAATTTGAAACTCTAAAATACGTCAGATTATTATTAGGGAGAGTAAAATATGAGTGATCAAGCAGCTACTTTAAGAAATATAGTTAATAATAAATCACCATTTGCAAATAGTAACTTAAAAATTTTTACTGTTACTAGCGGAAAAGGTGGTGTTGGAAAAAGTAATTTTACTGCAAATATTGCCCTGGCTCTTAAAGAGCTTGGGCAGAGAGTACTTATTTTAGATGCCGATTTTGGCTTATCTAATATTGATTTAATACTTGGTGTTAGACCTCGATATAATTTAGCACACCTTCTTGCAGGTAATTTAAATCTACAAGAAGTAATTACCAACACACCATACGGAATTTCTTTCATTTCGGGTGGTAATGGAGTCAAAGAAATGTTATACTTAGATAAGTTCCAAGTGGAAAAAGTTGCAGTCGAACTTAGTTCACTCGCCGACGTAGCGGATGTAGTATTAATAGATACGGGAGCTGGAATAAATGATATAGTAATAAAATTTTGTGAGATAGCCGACGAGGTTTGTTTAATAGTAACGCCGGATCCTTCATCCATAACGGATGCGTATGCACTTTTAAAGACATTTACCAAAGACTTTTTTGTTCAGGCTAAATACAACGTAATTTTAAATGGAGTCGATTCTCCTAGTGAAGGGATGAACGTATTTAACAAAATAGAGACTGTATCAAAATCTTTTTTAAATTTAGATTTAAATTTTAAAGGCTACATTCCTTATGATATAAGCCTTGTCAAGGCTGTTAGAAAAAGTCAACCTATATATTGCGTAAATAGAAATGCTCAGTCTAGCATAGCATATAATAATATAGCAAAAAATTTATTATGCTATCAAGAAACACAAAATGCAAATTGGGACAGAGAGCCGTTGATAAATAAATTACGTAGGATATTAAAAAGTAAAAGGTGATTAAATTGATAGATAAATCAGGGGATAAATTTAAATATATAGTAGTTATAGGAGTGAGTACTGGTGGTCCACAAGCTCTTAGAGAATTATTTAGTACATTACCAAAAGACCTTCCTCTTACCTATGTTGTAGCACAGCATATGCCAGAGGGATATACCGCCAGTATGGCCCAAAGATTAGATGGGATCAGTGCGTTAACTATTAAAGAGCCTTTAGACGGTGCGATACTACGTCAGGGTGAAGTATATATATCTCCTGGTGGACATCAATGCCAAATTACTAACCCCATATTACCGACATTAAAAATTACAACACAAGCATACTATAAAGGATATAGACCGTCCGTAAATTTGTTATTTTCATCACTTGCGAAGCTAAACCTAAATTCAATTGGTATCGTACTTACGGGTATGGGCCGGGACGGACTAGACGGAGTACGAGATTTAAAGCAAACAAATAAAAGTACAATTATTATTCAGGACATCAATAGCTCGGTAGTTTTCGGAATGCCTAAAGCTATATATGAAGCAAAATTGTATGATTACGTTATAGGTATAAAAGAAATGTCAAATTTAATAAAAAAGTTAGTGAGGTAGAAAATTATGGATATGTCACAATATTTACAAATTTTTATAGAAGAATCTAAGGAAAATTTACAAGCATTAAATGAGAATTTACTTTTATTAGAAGCCGCACCAGATGATATAGAAGTGGTTAATGTAATTTTTAGAGTAGCACACACTTTAAAGGGTATGGCCGGTACTATGGGCTTTGCTAAAATGCAACTTTTAACCCATAGTGTGGAAAATGTTTTATCTGAAATTAGAAATGGTAAACTTCATATTACTACTGAAATGGTTGACATTATGTTTCAGTGTTTAGATGCTTTAGAGAACTATGTTGACCAAATAATCAACACATCAACAGAAGGAGATGAAAGTTATTCTAATTTAATTGAACAATTAGAAGCTATACTAAAAGGTGATTTCAAAGGTTCTAATGTAGCTGCTCCGGCACAACAAGTCGCAACTGCGCCCGCAACACAGCAAGCAGTGGGACAAAAGACATCGGGATCAGAAAAAAAGGCAGAAAAAGTAGCCGGCAATTCTCCTAAAATAAAATTTCCAGAGTCTGTTGAAGCAATAAAGAATCATGCATTAGAATCTGGCATAAATGTATTCAAATTGAATATAACGTTAGCGACGACATGTATGTTAAAAGCAGCGAGAGCTTTCATAGTATATTCGGATTTAGGTACTATTGGCGAAATTATTTATGGTGAACCATCTAGCCAAGAAATAGAAGAAGAAAAGTTTGATCAGGAATTTATGGTAGTAGTTACTACGGATGAATCCGCTCCTCGTGTAGAGGCCATAGTTTTGTCTGTAGCTGAAATCGAAAAGGTAGTTCTTGAAGAACTTACTCTAGAGCAGGAAGATGATATCCCAGAACCAGTAGCCACAACTCAAACTCCAGAACCAAGCCCCACTCCAGCTAAAGAACCAGCTCGTCCGCCAAGTAAAAAGACAGAAGCACCTTCTAAGCCACCTACCAAAGAAGAAGCTGCCGCCGCTCACAAGGCCGCTGTCGCTGGTAAAAGTGTCCGTGTTAATATCGACCGCTTAGATACTCTTATGAATCTTGTTAGTGAGCTTATTATCGTTAAAACTCAATTAGAAGGTATTACTGAATCCAGTTCTACTAACTCCGAAACAAATTATAGCGATTCCGTAGAATATCTAGAACGTGTTACTACTAGTCTTCATGATGCTGTCATGAAAGTTAGGATGGTCCCTGTAGAAACCGTATTTAATCGTTTCCCTAGGCTTATTCGAGATATCTCTAGAAAACTTGGTAAAAATATTGAATTAATTATGTCTGGTGAGGAAACTGAACTTGATAGAACTGTTATTGATGAAATCGGTGATCCTTTAATTCACTTACTTAGAAATGCCGCAGACCATGGTCTGGAAACCACTCAAGAACGTTTAGAAGTCGACAAGCCCGAAAAAGGTACTATTAAACTACGTGCTTACCAAGATGGTAATAGCGTTGTGATAGAGGTCGAGGATGATGGTAGAGGAATTAATGTTGAAAAAATTAGATCTAAAGCTGTAGAACGTGGTGAGCCTGCTGACGTAGTCAATGCTATGAGCGAACAAGAGGTCTTAGATCTTTTATTTAAGCCTAGTTTTAGTATGGCAAAGCAAATTACTGATTTATCAGGTCGTGGCGTTGGCCTGGATGTTGTTAAAAGTAAAATTACAGCTCTTGGCGGTAACGTTGAGATTGTTACCGAACTTGGTAAGGGTAGCCGATTTATAGTTAGACTACCGTTAACTTTAGCTATTATCCAGGCCCTTATGGTTAACATTAGTTCTGAGAAATATGCTATTCCTCTAAATAACATACAAAACATAGAAAATATTCATCATGACGAGATTAAGCAAGTTCAAAACCAAGAAGTTATTGTTCTTAGAAACCAAGTTATTCCTGTAGTGAGATTAGATACTATATTAGAACTTCCTTCAACCGACACTCAGGATCTTATCGTTGTAATTGTTAGAAAGGGTGAAAAACAAGTCGGTTTTGTCGTAGACTCTTTAATAGGTCAACAGGAAATCGTTATTAAACCTCTCGGAAAATATTTGAATAACATTCACATGATTGCGGGTGCTACCATTTTGGGTAACGGTGAAGTTGCACTTATTTTAGATATAAATACATTAGTTTAGAAATTGGGGTATTTAGTATTTTGATTGGACCACAAAAAACGTGGTGAAATGGAGGAAGTTTATGAAACAATATGTAGTATTTGAAATGGATAAGCAAAACTTTGGCATAGCTATACAAAGTGTACAAATAATAGAAAGAATGAAGAGCATAATGCGTGTGCCAAAGTCGCCAGTATCGATTCGGGGGGTTATGAATTTACGTGGGGAAATAATATCTGTCATAGATATTAGGCGACTTTTTAACATGACTGAGTTACCAAGTACCGATGCTACACGTATAATTATATTAAAGATGGAAGACGCTATGGTAGGATGCATAGTAGATAAAGTCAAAGAAGTAATTGATATAGAAGATGATCAAGTAGAAGGTACTGCAACCATGCAAGGTAAGGTAGATTCTAGTTATATTATTGGGGTCGGAAAAGTTGGTGGTGGCGACGAAATTGTTACATTACTAAATCATGAAAGATTAGTAGAGGTTTCTTTTGGAATAGGAGAGTAACCTATGATTAGACTCCGTGACGAAATTACAAGCTACACATTAGATGCACTTAAAGAAGTTGCCAACATAGGAGCTGGAAACGCCATTACGGCTCTTAGTCAATTAATAAACAAAAAAATTAACATGAATGTTGTTCAAGTTGAAGTTCAAGACATTTCTGAAATTAGTACAATATATCATGAAGAAGATGTATTTATTGTAGCAAATGTTATCGAAATAGTAGGTGATATTAGAGCAGTATTAATGTTTATCTTAGAAGAAGAAAGTGCTAAAGAGGTAATTTTCCATGTGTTAGGCACTAAAATATCTAGCTTATATGAACTTGGTGAATTAGAACTTTCATTACTAAGTGAAATAGGAAATATTTTGGCCGGAAATTATTTAAACGCTATAGGCACCTTTGTAAACCTTACTATCAACCAATCTACTCCCCAAATTGTCATGGATATGGCTACCGCTATACTCTCTATTCCCCTGATAGAATTTTGTGATGAATACCTAGATACCTTACTAATACGGACTTATTTTGAAAGTGATAGCGATCAGCTACTCTTAACAGGAAATTATTTATTTGTATTAGATAAGGAGACTGAGCGTAAAATAATGAAAGCAGT
This sequence comes from Candidatus Epulonipiscioides saccharophilum, assembly GCA_002007295.1. Taxonomy (GTDB): domain Bacteria; phylum Bacillota; class Clostridia; order Lachnospirales; family Cellulosilyticaceae; genus Epulonipiscioides; species Epulonipiscioides saccharophilum. The sequence goes on from LNZM01000125.1 coordinate 17,547, forward strand.
GAATTCATATTATGAATAATATGTTACAAGTGGGGATAGCAGAACTTAAGGTGGGTAAAGCACCACAAAAAATTACTACGATTGGTCTTGGGTCATGTGTTGGGGTGACTTTATACGATCCTTCTAGTAAAATTGGGGGAATGGTGCATATAATGTTGCCAAATAGCAAAGAAATAAAGAATAACGATAATGCTGCAAAGTTTGCCGATACCGGTGTACCAAAATTATTAGATGAAGTGTTAAAAAAAGGTGCTCATAGAAATAGTCTAGTAGCCAAGATAGCAGGTGGAGCTCAAATGTTTAATTTAGCAACAGGAAATAATGCTTTAAGAATAGGAGATCGCAATATTCTAGCCGTAAAGGAAATATTACACAAACTAAAAATTCCTATTAAAGCAAATGATACGGGCTTAAACTACGGTCGGACCATTATCTTAGATTTAGAAACTGGGGGAGTTTGGGTTAGAACTATTGGAAAAGGTGAAAAGCAAATATAGAAAGAGGTGGTTCAGTGCGTGGCGAACATAGATAAGGTATGGGATAAGTACAAAAAAACAAAATCGAGGGAACTAAAAGAACAGTTAATAGAACACTACGCACCCCTCGTAAAAATTGTTGCTGGCCGTCTTGGTATTTATCTCAATTCATATCTTGAATTAGATGATCTCCTAGGCTTTGGCGTTATAGGGTTAATAGACGCTATTGATAAGTATGATTATGATAAAAAAATAAAATTCGAAACTTACGCTTCTCTTAGAATTCGTGGGGCTATTATTGATGAAATTAGAAAGCTAGACTGGGTCCCACGGTCTATTAGGCAAAAGCAAAAAGAGTATATCCGTGCTTATGAAAGAGTAGAAGCAAAGATTGGTCATAGTCCTACTGATAGCGATCTTAGAAAGGAATTAAATATCAATGAAACTGAATATAATAAATTGGTCCACGATACCAATATTAGTACTTTGGTTTCTATTGATGAAAGTGAGTTATACGAATTTAATGTGGAAGATCCTACAACAAAAAATCCCTATCAAGAGCTAGAGAACAAAGAAGCCTTAGAAATTTTAGAGCGAGAGATACTTGCTTTAACAGAGCGTGAGCAACTACTGATAAAACTATATTATTACGAGGAATTAACTCTAAAGGAAATTAGTCTGGTACTAGAGGTTTCTGAATCTCGAGTATCACAAATTCATTCAAAATTAATGTTAAAGTTAAGAAATAAGCTTAAAAAGTATAATGTTGTTTTCCCGTTATAACAATGCTAAGAGTAGGAAAAAGGCTTAAAAAGCGAAATGTAGTTTTTTGGTTATAATTTATAGCTAAAATAAATATAAGGAGTGATTAAAAAATGATAAGACCAATAGATACGCAAACTATGTATATGAATACACAATTACTTTCTAAGACATCCGAATTTGATAAAATTGCTCCAATGATGGAACAAACCTGGATAGCCGTTGAAGGTGAAAAGGACGATAGAAGAAAGAGAGAGCAGGTAATACGGGCGGAAAATACTAGTCCGACGACAGAGTATTCTAGTAGAGAGGAGCAAAGTAAGAAGAAAGCGGCTCCTCATCCAACACACACCGGACTGCTAGACTGGTCTATCTAATATTGCTTTGCAAAGTCAAAAAGGAGGTCAAATGTTATATCTAGGATGGGGTTTAGTAGGATTAGGTATAATACTTATTGTATTAAGTATTTACAAAATGGTAGAAATAAAGCGTAATAGTATGGATGATTACAATGATTATGTTGTGGATAGCTTTCATCCAAAAGAACGCATAATGAAAAATCTAAATAAGTTTAATTAAACATTATTTAAGTAGTACTCAAATTTAGATTAGTAAAATAAAAAATAATAAAAGAAAAAACGGCGTAAAACATTGTAGCTTATAAATAATCGTTATTTTTATTGGGGGGAAGGATTTATCTATAATAATTTATTTGTACTTGAGGGAAGGATTTATCTATAATAATTGCACTTGGATAAAACAAATTTTCATTTTAAATGAGGAGAATTTCATGATATATACAGGATGGTTTTTAATTATAATAGGTATTGTGCTTGTAATATTGAGCGCATATAAAATTGTAGAAGCAAGAAAAAATGAGTTAGATACTATACCTTCGGCTTATGGAGGTATAACAGAAAAACCTTCGACATTATCCCTGATACCAAAAACAAAAACTAATCTATTTAAGCCAAAAGGGTTCGATTTAGAATCTGATGTAGCACATAAGTCACGTATATTTGAAGAGTTAAAAGGCGAGGATCAAAAGGTATTATACCTTGCTGATCGTGGGTATAGTGTAACTAAAATTGCTAAGGAATTAAATCGTGGTAAGGGTGAAATCGAATTAATTTTATCTTTATATAGAAAGGAATCTTAAAACATGAATAAACTGTGGACCAGCGTATTAGCAATTGGTGTTATTTGTATAGTCTCCGGCAGCATAATAGTATTACAAGTAGATGATCAGAAAATAGTCGAAGAGAATACTCCGAATATCGTTGTGGACAATAGCTCGATTAACACTGATCCAAATTTGCCTATAGTAAAAGAACAAGAAGAAATTATAGACATTGTTGACGAATCTTCTAAGGATAATTCTATAGCGATTATCGATAAAGTTAAAAAAACACCGCAATCTCAAACACCATCTCAGCCTAAAGTAGAAATAGTAGAACAAGAAACTGTTAAAGAACCTACGGCTAAAGAACCAACTAAGCCAGAAACTGTTCCAGAACCAGTTATTGTTGTCTCCGAACTAAAAGATATTACTGTCGTTATTCCTGCTGGATCGGGATCTAATGCTATTGCTAATCTTCTTAAATCTCACGGCGTTATCGAAGATGCAAAGGCTTTCGATGAATATACTGTCCAGTCTGGTAAGTCTAGAGTCTTACAAAAAGGTACTTTCCATTTTACTGAGCATATGACTTATAGCGAAATTTTAAAGATTTTAACTAATTAAATTTTAAATTTGTAGGTTGTCCGTTTCCTTTGGACAGCCTAATTTTTTTAACCTCTCAGTCATTTCGTGACAGATCTCCTAACAGGAGAGCCTAATATGTAAGTGGGCTACCCCATAAATTAGCCCACTGCCTTTCTTGCTAAAGTTATATAACGCCTAAAAATAATGCGGAAACCATGAATATCGTTGCTATTAGTTTCGTAAATCCCTCTATCCTCCCTTCTAATGAATTTTTTTTGTTCTGCGCCCAAAAAGTGTTTTCACTCTCTCCAGTCATTCCGCTTAAACCTGTAGATTTTCCTTCTTGCATCAGAACTATTACGATTATGGCAAATGATGATATAACAAAAATCACTGTCAAAATCGTGCGTAAAGTCTCCATATTACACCCCCTTTCTACGATAATTCATATTAACAAGTTTTTACTCTTTTGGCAAGGCTTTGAATTACATTTTTTTAAAGCCTTCCTCCTTCGAAAGGTGGTAGCGTTACTTCACCTTGCTATTTCGTGGTTTTCCTCCTTAGAGAGGAGGACTATACAGATGGAGTTAATGTAATTTTACGATGTTTACAGCACCCTTTCTTTTTTCTTCTGACATGCTTGCATAATATTTTTGGGTCGTGTTTATGTCTTTATGGCCCAGTAGATCCGCTACTAAATAGATATCACCTGTTTGTTGGTATAAATATGTGCCATAGGTAGATCGTAGTTTGTGTGGTGTGATTTTTTTCATTTTCGTTATTTTAACGCTGTATTTCTTTATTAAAATTTCAACCATTCTTATTGAGATTCGCCTTTTCTGCAGCGATAAAAATAATGGCCCATCCGGATTATCCTTTTGCCTTAATTTGCGCTCTTTATAATAATTTAATAAGGCCTCTTTAACTTCTAATCCAAAATATATAATTGTTTGATTCCCACCTTTTCTGGTTATTGTAACTTCACTTTTTTGAAGATTTACGTCATTTATGTTGATACCAACGCATTCTGAAACCCTAATTCCGGTACCTAGCATTAAGGATACCATTGCTATATCCCTTAATCTCGTTTTATCCTGATAGTGAAGAGCTTTCGGAGTTAGGCCTTGGCCGGTTTCTATTACATTTAAAAGTTTTGGTATCTCGTCAGTATCTAATTTTACAATTACTTTTTTTGTTTGTTTGGGCATATCAATTAAAGTAGCGGGATTAGTATCTATTTTATTGCGCTTGTTGAGATATTTAAACATACTTTTTATAGTAGCTAATTTCCTAGCCTTGCTGATATTTCTATTTTGATATTGAACTTTATTTCCGGCCGAATTTGTAGTTTCATAACTAGTTATATAAATCATAAATTTTTCAATATTTCTAGTTGATAACCTTTGGAGATCGGATAGAGTAATATCCATTATTTTTTTGTTATTTAATATAGTGGAGGTCAAAAAGGTTAAAAATAAACGTAGATCATATAAATAATTAAGTCTAGTAGAAGGTGCAGTGGTGTGTTCTATACCTTTGATAAATTCGTATACGAAATCCGGCATATTGTCTAATAGCTTGTCTATGCTAATAATTTGGCGTATTTCTAGGTCTTCCTTATATGTTGTCATAAATTTCTCCTGTTATTCTATTTCTAAATCTTCTTTATATGTTAGCATAAATTTTTCCTGTTATTCTATAAACATTGGCATTTAGCATGATGGATAGCACAAGTTATAACTATTACTCTATAAACATTTACATTTAACATTATGAATATTCTCAAGTTATATTTATGGATAGGACAAGTTATGACTATTATTCTATGAACATCTACATTTAACATTATGAATACTCTCAAGTTATGTTTATGAATAGGGTAAGTTATGCCTATTATTTTGATTTGTTTAATAATATAATATTGAGGAAAAAAAGTAAAGAAAGAGTAGTATAACAAACCTAATAAAGATTTTAATATATAAGAAAAAGTAAAGGGAGCGTAGTATGACAAACGTAATAAAGACTTTAACAAAAGAAGATTTCTTATTGCAGTATATAGGCTTAGAAAGAGAAGGATTAAGATGTGATGAGAATGGCAATTTAGTAAAAAGTAAGCATCCGGAATCGTTTGGGTGCAAATTAACTAATCCATATATAACGACGGATTTTTCGGAGAGTCAGTTAGAATTAATAACGCCTGTTTTAACGAGTGCGGAGGGAGCATATGACTTTTTAGAAAATCTATACAATATAGCTGCATTAGAGATCGGAAATGAATATATATGGCCACAATCGATGCCATGTACCTTAGAAGACGACATACCGATAGCTAAGTTTTGTGATGATGAGAAAGGCCAGGCGGCCTATTGCTACAGACAAAGCTTATTGAAGAAGTATGGCGGAAAGAGGCAGGTAATATCTGGTATTCATTACAATTTTTCTTTTAATGAAAAGCTGATAAGGACGTTATATCAGACGTCACAAAACAAGTCATATAAATTTTTTAGAAATAAGTGCTATTTAAAAGTAGCACGAAATTATTTAAGATATCGATGGTTGATTATCTATTTATTGGGTGGTAGTAGCATAGTTCATAAGTCATATGATCCGGACTGTTTGAATGAGCTGGAGAATGAATATATGGATAGCAAGAGTAGTAGAGGTGCATTATCTTATAGAAACAGCGAGTGCGGATATGTGAATAAGAATGATTTATATCCGGACTATACAAATATAAAATCCTATGTATCAAGTATAGAAGAATTTATAAAAAGTGGGCAATTGGAATCTGTAAAAGAGCTATACACACAAGTTAGGATAAAGGCCCATAACAATGATGATATGCTACGCTCTTTAAGAAAGGATGGAGTAAACTATTTAGAATTTAGAAGCATTGATATCAATCCATTTGATAAGGTTGGAATTAAGAAAATAGATTTGAAATTTTTGAGCCTATTTAACCTATTTCTGCTACTAAAGAAGGAAGTGGATTATCCGGATTTTCAAAAAGAATCTAGCATCAATCAATTTAGAGTAGCGAAGTATGGATTTCTTAATCCGGAGCTTTCAAAAAATGGACAGGACATCAAGATGGACAAATGGGCAAACCAAGTTTTAGGAGAAATAATATTATTAAATAATTTATTCCACTTAGGACAAAATCATGCAATAGAATATCAGAAACAAAAGGTAGAGGACCACAAAAACACGTATGCTCATAGAATTTTCAGCAAAGTTAAGGAGGAAGGTTTTATTAAAGCTCATATGGATTTAGCCAAAGTTTATAAGGCCGATGCTTATAAGGATAGATATACATTAAAAGGTTATGAGAATCTAGAATTGTCTACTGTGGCCTTAGTTAAAGAAAGTATTAAGCGTGGAGTGAAGGTTGAGATACTTGATCCGATTGAAAACTTTATTCGATTGGAGCAAAATAATCATGTGGAATATGTTAAGCAAGCTACTAAGACATCTAAAGATTCTTATATTTCTATGTTGATCATGGAAAATAAATTGATCACCAAGCATGTGTTAAGAGAACATGATATAAATACTCCGGTTGGTGAAGAAGTCCTTCCTTTTACGGATCGAAATAGTCTATTTAAACGTTATAAGAATAAAGCAATAGTAGTTAAGCCTAAATCTACCAATTTTGGATTGGGGATCAGTATATTTAAGGAGCCAACATTTTTGTTTACGTTCCAAGAAGCGCTAGATATAGCATTTCAGTATGATAAAACAGTGTTAGTAGAAGAGTTTATTCCAGGGCAAGAATATAGATTTGTTGTTATTGGAGACAAGGTTGTTGGTATTTTAAAGCGAGTTCCTGCTAATGTAACTGGGGACGGATCTTCTTCTATCACAGAATTAGTGGCTAAAAAGAATGAAGATCCATTAAGAGGGACGGGACATCAAAAGCCGTTAGAAACAATTATTCTAGATGAGCCATGTCGGTTATTTTTAGAACAACAAGGTCTTAATTTTGATTCGATACCAGCAAAAGAGGAGACTATATATTTACGAGAGAACTCCAATATAAGTACGGGCGGAGATAGTATAGATTTTACGGACGATGTAGCAGATTATTTTAAAGAAATAGCGATATCCGCCGCTAAGTGTGTTGGAGCTAACATTTGTGGTGTGGATATGATAATAGAAGATATTTCTGGGGAAAATCCAAAGTATTCTATCATAGAATTAAATTTTAATCCGGCTATCCATATTCACCATTATCCGTATAAGGGAAAGAGTAGAAATATCTCTGGTGCTGTTTTAGATCTATTAGGGTATCCGACACAAAGTTAATTAGCAACCATTTTGAAGGAACACTTGAAGGAACACTTAAAGGAGTGCTTAAAGTCAGGCCTAAAGTAACGCTAGAAGGCTAATTGCAAATGTTGTTATATTATGGAAATAAATACAATATAATCCAAAAAAATATAAAAAAAAGTCACAAAAATGCTAAAGTAATGAACAATCCATCCGATATATATCTGTAGAAGGCTAAGATATATACTGACTGACTATAGAAATATAAAAAGCTAAAGTATAGGCTTATAGAAAAAATATAAAAGGCATTAATGATAATAAATATTATTTCACTTGAGTTTAATGGGGGGACATCAAATGAGGATTAATACTAACTTAATGGCGCTAAATTCACAGCGAAATTTATCAGTTAATCAGGGTGAGCAAAGCGGAATAATGGAAAAGCTTTCATCTGGGTTACGAATAAACAGAGCGGGCGATGATGCAGCCGGATTAGCGATATCAGAAAAGATGAGAAATCAAATAAAAGGATTAAATCAAGCCGCTCGAAATGCACAGGATGGTATTTCATTAATACAAACAGCTGAGGGTGCTTTAGCAGAAGACCATGAAATGTTAAAAAGACTGAGAGAGATGGCTATTCAGTCTATAAACGATACGTATACTGATGAAGACCGAAAAAAATTGAATTTGGAAGCACAGCAGTTAATTACTGAAGTGGATGAATTGGCGATAAAAGCCGAGTTTAATGAAAGAAAGCTTCTAACTGGTGATCCGACTGGAAAAGGTTTGGCCGTTGTAGCAGCTAAGCGTGGAGAATTAGCTGATGCATTAGAAAAGTATTATACAAAAATAGGTGAATATGAAGCTAAATTAGGTGAAGCATTTAAAGAGGAAAATTCTTCTGCAATGATCATGGCTTTACAATCTGTTCTTGACTTGGAAAATAAAATTGACGCTTTAGAAATTAAAGCTACTGGTGAGACACCGGAAAAAGGTCAAGCAGTATTAGTATCGGTTAGTAATCTCAGAATAAATTTAGCGAAAAAAAATGCAGAAATAGCAGGATACGAGGCAGCTGGTGCTATACATAGAGAAGCAGCTGCCTCACTCAAAGCAGAGGCTATTAATATAGAAGCTGTCAGTGTAACTGGGGCGGCCAAAGCACTTCAGGCTACAATGAATGAGCAGGTTGGGCCAAATGAGTTTACATTGCAGGTTGGAGCTAATAATAACCAAGATATAGTCTTAAGTATTAAAGCGATGAATGCTACTGCTTTAGGTTTATCTGCAACAAAAATAGATTCACCTGAGAGTTCCAAGATTGCCCTTAGTTCGATCGACGCCGCTGTGGAAATTGTATCTCGTCAGCGTGCTGAGCTTGGGGCAGTTCAAAATAGACTTGAACATACTGTTAAAAACTTAAATAATACCGCCGAAAATCTACAATCTGCTGAGTCTCAGATTCGTGATGCTGATATGGCCCAAGAAATGGTTAACTTCACTAGAACTAACATACTTGCACAAGCTTCTCAGGCTATGCTTGCACAGGCAAATCAAATCCCAGAGCAAGTCCTTCAATTATTAAATTAATTTTTCCTTTAATGCTGCGACTGCAGTCTTGTGCTTTTTAATATATATATTTGAATAATTAAGACTGTAGTTTTTTTATAACCCAATATATAGAAATAAGCATATTGAAATGCTAACAATTAATATATCGAGAAATTAACATTTTAAAATATTCATAAATCAATATATCAAATAACAGTATAGTGAAATGCTAACAAATTAATATATCGAAATAAGCATATTGAAATGCTAAAAAAGAAATATATCGAAAGCAGCATATTGAAATATTCAAAAATCAATGTATCAAAATCAGTGTGAAATACTAAAAAACTAATGTATCAAAATCAGTTTGAAATACTAAAAAACTAATGTATCAAAATCAATTTGAAATACTAAAAAACTAATGTATTGAAATCAGTTTGCAATACTAAAAAACTAATGTATCGAAATCAGCTTGAAATACTAAAAAATTAATGTATCGAAATCAGTTTGAAACACTAAAAAACTAATGTATCGAAATCAGTCTGAAAGATTAAAAAACTAATGTATCGAAATCAGTTTGAAATACTAAAAAACTAATGTATCGAAATCAGTTTGAAATACTAAAAAACTAATGTATCGAAATCAGTTTGAAATACTAAAAAACTAATGTATCGAAATCAGCATATTGAAATGCTAGCCCATAATATCGAAATAAGTATATTGAAATACTAAAAAACTAATGTATCAAAATCAGTTTGAAATACTAAAAAACTAATGTATCGAAATCAGCTTGAAATACTAAAAAACTAATGTATCAAAATCAGTTTGAAATACTAAAAAACTAATGTATCGAAATCAGCTTGAAATACTAAAAAACTAATGTATCGAAATCAGTTTGAAACACTAAAAAACTAATGTATCGAAATCAGTTTGAAATACTAAAAAATCAATGTATCGAAATAAGCATACTGAAATGCTGGCCAATATATCGAAATAAGCATATTGAAATGCTAGCCCATAATATCGAAATAACCAGAAATACTAACATAGAACAAAAAAATAGTACGATCAAACATAACATATAAAATTACATATAAATAGTTTACGGAGGTATATACATGAAAATCAATAATAACTTAATAGCTATGAATGCACAAAGAAATCTTGGTATAAATCAAGGTGAGCAAGGTGGGATAATGGAGAAACTTTCTTCAGGTCTAAGAATAAACAGAGCGGGTGACGATGCAGCCGGATTAGCGATATCAGAAAAGATGAGAAATCAAATAAAAGGATTACAACAAGCTAGTAGAAATGCAGAGGATGGTATATCATTGATTCAAACAGCCGAGGGAGCGTTAGCAGAATCGCATGAGATGTTAAAAAGAATGAGAGAAATGGCGATTCAAGCTATGAACGATACATATACAGAAGAGGATCGTAAAAAGTTAGACTTAGAAGCACAACAGTTAATTACAGAATTAGATGAATTAGCAATAAAGGCTGAGTTTAATGAACAAAAACTTTTAACTGGTGATGAAACAGGTAGCGGATTAAAATCTGTCGCTGATGGAACTTTAAGTTTGGCTAGGCAGTTAGGTAGTTACTATTCAAAAATTGGTAGTTACGAAACTGTATTAGGTAGTGCATATGGAATAGAAGCATCGCTTCCATTAGCACAAAAAAAAGATCAACTACTAGAATTAGAGCAAAAAATAGCTGCGTTAGAAGTAAAAGCTACAGGTGAAACTCCGGTTAACGGGCAAGCCGTATTAGTAAGCGTAAGTGAGTTAAGAGTAAGTGTAGCTGTACTGCAAGCGTCTATAGCGTCATACGAAGCTATGGCTGCTGAACAAAAAGAGTTTGCTGCTAGATTAAAAAAGGAATCTATAGAAATAGAAGAAACTCGAGTAACAGACGCTAGTAAGTATTTACAAGCAACGATGAACGAAAAAGTAGGACCAAATGAATTTACGTTCCAAGTTGGAGCTAACAAGGGGCAAACGGTTGAGCTAAGTATAAAATGTATGAATGCTACAGCTTTAGGATTATCTACTACAAAAATAGATTCGCCAGAAAGTGCAGGAATAGCGTTGTCATCAATTGATGCGGCGATAGAAATCGTATCACGCCAAAGAGCAGAACTTGGAGCCGTTCAAAACAGGTTAGAACATACGGTTAAAAACTTAAATAATACAGCCGAGAATCTACAATCAGCTGAGTCACAAATAAGGGATGCTGATATGGCCCAAGAGATGGTGAACTTCACTAGATACAATATTCTAGGACAAGCATCTCAGGCTATGCTTGCTCAGGCTAATCAAATTCCATCGCAAATTTTACAGTTATTGCAATAATTTTATGGCTCTCCTTCTAGGAGAGTTGTCAGCGAAACTGACTGAGAGGTTCTCATGGAGCAGTCGTCCAGTACAATTGAGTTAATTCCGTATCACTGAATTTTTAACACTTTACACTTTTCTTCCGCACAGCCGCTTTTTAATATGTTGCTTGCGGATTTTTTTTATACTCGCAACAAAGTTAATGGAGGAATTTTATAACCAATTTTTTAACACTTTACCAGACAAGCCGTAAAGCCCCTAGCTTTAGCTATGGGGATATAAGGCTATTAAATTTTTTTTCAAAGGATGTTTATATCTTTTATTTTTTGGATATACTTTAAATACAACTGAATATAAAC
>LNZM01000126.1 GCA_002007295.1 Candidatus Epulonipiscioides saccharophilum
CTACACGTAGTACAATCGACTTTTATTAAAGCCTCCTACCTCAAACGATTGATACCATAGGCTTACTGACGAAAGCCCTGCAGAAAAACATATAGTTAAACTGCCTTATATGGTACTAACTAAATTATTTAGAATAATTTAGCTTTTCTTCCCATTTGTTCTAAATTTCTTTATCTGCAAAATTGACAAGTGCCTTTGCTACATTATGATTTACATTTGTAACGAAACTATTTTCTTGTCCAGATACTTATATCATAAAAAAGAAAGTAAGGCAAGGAGTTTGGCAATTCCTCCCTACGCCTAAAGGCGAGGGCTTCCTTGCCTAAGCTTGGTGAATATTAATTTACTACGTTCATCATCTGGATTCATTTTTCCAGCAACGGAAAAACCTTGACAAGGGGGGCCACCAAATACAAGATCAACACCTCTAAACTCTTTTATCTTATCCAATACATTATTTATATCATCATTTATCATTAATGATTCAGGGTGATTTGCGAAATAAGTATTAGCAGCCTCTTTTACTAATTCGTTAGCAAAAATAACTTTAATCCCTGCTTTTTTAAATCCTATATCCATTCCACCAGCACCTGTAAAAAGAGATACTGCCGTTAATTGATTACTCACCAATAATTCCTCCATCTTTCGAATGAATTTTAAGAACTAAAGATTTGTTTTCCGAATCCAAAAATACATCGAATTTTGTTTTCCCTTTTTCAATCTGTAAGTTGGATAATATACTTTTAGGCAATCTAATGCGCATATCTTGTTGCAAAACATAAGTATCCAAATATATATTTGACTCTTTCATTCTATACATCTCTCTTAAAATTAGTCTAATTATAAACTAATCTTAGACTAAAATCAACTAACTATAAAAAATAGAGTTGGGAAATTTTTTATCCCAACCCTCAAGACCTATATTCGAAGCTCTTTTTACACTTTACTTCTTTATTTTGACATCAAAACAACTGTCTCAACATGCGATGTATAAGGAAACATGTCTACGGGTTGAACTGAATTGACTTTATATCCTTTTTCGCTTATAAACTTTACATCTCTAGCCAAGGTAGCCGGATCACAAGAAACGTATATTATTTTTGGAGGAGCATTATTAGTTATCTTATTTAAAAACTCCAAGTCACAACCCTTTCTTGGCGGATCTAAAACTATAAGATCGTATTTTTCATCTAACAACAAATCTTCGGCCTTACCTAGTACAAACTGAACATTATCTATAGAGTTTATTTTGGCATTTTCTTTCGCATTGATAACAGCCTGCTTAACAATTTCTACACCGACTACTTTTTTGGCTTTATCAGCTAAACAAAGAGCTATAGTGCCAATACCACAGTATGCGTCCAAAACATTTTCGGTCCCTTTTAAATCGGCCAAATCCTTTACTATAGAATAGAGTGCTTCGGTCTGGATAATATTTACTTGAAAAAACGAAAGTAAGGATATTTTAAACTTTAAGCCACAAATTGTTTCTGTGATATAATCCCGACCGTAGGCTATAGTATTTTTTTCGGATAATATTACATTTCCTTTTTCTTTATTATGGTTTAAAACAATCCCTACTATATCTGACACCTTTTTAAGATTTTGAATTAAATCTTCTATATAGGGGATCGTTTTTCCATTAATCACTAAGCAAACTAATATTTCTTTTCGACTAGTTCTTATAACTAAATGTCGGATTAACCCTTTATGAGTTTCTTCATTATATATCGAAATATTTTTACTTTCTAAAAAATTACGGACTATATTTATTATCTGAGCATTTCGGACATCATCAATTAAACATTGATTTATATTTACTACGTTATGAGTTTTTAGAGCATAAAAACCTATATGACATTTGTCGCCTACTTTTCTAATTGGGTATTGAGCTTTATTTCTATAATGAAGAGGGTTGTCCATACCGACTGTAGGCTGAACATTGACATTTTGGATTTTACCTATTCTTTCTAAGCAATCTTTAACTTGCTTTTGCTTATATTTAAGTTGAAAATCATAATCTATATGTTGTACACTGCAGCCACCACATTTATCGGCTGAATTGCATTTGCCTTCTATTCTATATTGAGAAGGTTTAACTATGTTAATTAGCTTTCCGATAGCATAATTTTTAGCCAACTTAATTATTTTAGTATTTACAATATCTTCGGTAACAGCATTTGGAATAAATACGGCCATATTATCTACTCTGCCAATACCCCCTCCGGATTTATCTATATCTAATATTTCTATTTCATACTCTTGATTTTTTACCATTTTTATTCCTCATTCTTTTTATCGACTAAAATTAAAAAGGACACCGTATTAAGTGTCCCAAAATCTATCTTTTATTGGCATTCCTTAAAAATATTGGTATTTCTGGTGCACCTTCATAGGCTTGTCTTGGATGAGAATTAGTAGATGAGCGAGTCTCCATTTTTTTATAAGAATTAGAAGATCCGCCACCAACGCCACCTGTAGTTATTTTCTTATTTTCCAATCTAACTGGTACGACTTCTTTATCCACAAATCCAGTTGCTATAACAGTTACTATTATGTTATCTTTCAATTCTTCATTGACAGACGTACCTAAAATTATTTCTGCATCCACATCAGCATCGTTCTGAACTAAACTGGCTCCTGCGTTTAATTCGGACATGGCCAACGTTGAGTCGCCTGTTATATTTATTAAGACTCCACCCGCACCTTTTATTGTTGTATCTAATAATGGACTACTGGTTGCCTGCTTGATTGCTTCATCAACTCTATTTTCTCCGCTAGCCTGTCCTATACCCATGTGAGCAATACCTTTATCGCACATAATAGTCCTGACATCTGCAAAGTCCAGATTTATAATGCCCGGCTTTGTAATTAAATTTGTTATACCTCCAACCCCTTGTTGTAAAACAGAATCAGCTTTTCTAAACGCATCTTCAATAGTTGTATTTTTTTCTATTACATCTAATATTCTATCATTAGGAATTATAACTAAAGTATCAACCGTTTTTATTAGTTCTTCTATTCCTCTTTCAGCGGTTGCCATACGCTTACGGCCTTCAAATGTAAACGGTTTGGTAACAACCCCAACGGTTAAAATTCCTTCATTTTTAGCAATGCTAGCAATAACCGGAGCCGCACCAGTACCCGTTCCACCGCCCATTCCAGCTGTTATAAAGAGCATGTCTGTGTCTTTTATGGCTTCGTATATCGCCTCCTGACTCTCTTCTGCTGCTTGCGTTCCTACATCCGGATTTGCCCCTGCTCCTAATCCTCTAGTAATCTTTTCTCCAATTTGGATTCTTGTATCTGCTTTAGATCTTTCTAAGGCTTGGTGATCTGTATTTACCGTAATAAATTCTACGCCCATTAGGCCTTCAGATATCATTCTATCTACTGCGTTATTACCTCCTCCACCAACTCCAATAACTTTAATGCGTGCTTCTTGGCTTGCGCTTACATCATACATCTCCATAATGTCACTTTATCCTTTCGTCTATTGTTAGTATAGCCTCGCCTAAATCTATATTTCTTAAATCTAAGATCCCAACACTATAATTCTTATATATTTTATCTAACCAATTCATCTTTCTATTTAGGTTACTAATATCTCCAAGAATTATTTCTAATCTTTTTATCCTTAATGTAATATCGTCCAAATCTAATAAATTTATGCTATCTATTGATGAAGTCAATCCATAGGCCATAGCTGTTTGAGTAATAAGATCTAAAGTTAGAAGGGCATTATCATTAGACAAACTAATTTTCTCACCTACCAAAAATTTATCAACTTCTATTCCTTCTATTAAGGGCAAGTCAAAATTTGGGTGTGTTGACTCTGCTAATACTATAGCTTGATCATCTATTAACAGATATTTTTCTTTAAAAGGAATATATCCTAGCGGAGTTTTCTCAACTATGTCTAATATCAACATGTTTGGAAACTTTTTAGTTATTTTTAAGCTTTCAATAAAAGGTAAACTTTTCTTATATTTTTCCCATTTCTTATTTGAAATATTCAATATATGGGCGTTTTTTGTAATTCCTAAAACAATTTCTAAATCCTTTTGACTATAATGAGGTTGGCTAGAATAGCTTTTTACATTTATTTCTGTTATTTGAGCCTGCCATGTTGGCAATATAAAAATTACTAAACAAATAAAAATTATTCCTAAAGTTATCATTACGTTCTTTTGCATAATTTTCCTCAATTAATCTATTTTCGAATACTTTGAAATATTAACTAAAATTCCTAATGATCCTAATAATACAATCAACGCTGTACCTCCATAACTAATTAACGGTAGCTGCATTCCTGTTGTTGGAAATGTATTTGTATTTACGGCCACGTTTATTATCACCTGAACTGCTATTAATCCGACTAACCCTACAGCGACTAATGAACCAAACAAATCGTCAGCATTTATTGCTATTATTAATCCTCTTATAATCAATAGAGAATAGGTGATTAATACAACAATAGCTCCGACTAATCCAAGTTCTTCACAAATAACTGAGAAAATTATATCGTTATACGGTTCTGGTAAAAATCCTTGTTTCTGAATGCTCATCCCTAATCCTTGGCCAAACAATCCGCCTGCTCCTATAGCGTATAAGGATTGTATCGACTGATAGCCAGCTCCTGTTGCATCTATCCATGGATCTAGCCATACCCTAAATCTATTCAATCTATATTGGGGCCAAATTATTCCTATTATACCTGTTGTTTTTATATTTTTGTCTAAAGTGCTTGCTAAATATAAACTTATCCAAACTAAAGTTATACCACCTACTAAACCTAATAAATAGTACCACTTTTTTTTGGTTACTGAAAACAGGATACACACGCCTACTAGACCAATAACTATTGCAGAGCTCATATTTTCAAATAGAACCAATATCGTAGGTACAGCTACAATAACAAACCCGGCAACAACCACCCAAAAATTATTTAATTTATTTTTAAAATGTACTATAAAAGATGAAATCATTATTATTGTTGCTATTTTTACTAATTCGGATGGCTGGATAGTTATTGGGCCGATATTGATCCATCTAACAGCACCGTTTCTGGCATGTCCGATAACAGGTAACAAAGCAACTAAAGCATTAGCACATATATAAATAAATGCAGCTACTCGAAGATTAGAAAAAATCCGATAATCTATATTAATTCCGATAAACAGCATTAAGCATATTCCAAATACAGCAAAAATTGCTTGTTTTTTAGTAAATACAAATGGATCATCGTACATTATCAATGCATTATAGTTGCTTGCACTATAAACCATAAGTATACCAAAAAATACAATAATTATTATAATAACAACTAAAACAAGATCTATTTTATTTTCTTTCATATAATTCACCTTACTATTTTGATCGTTTTCTCTATTTTTTCCTAGTAAACATATAAATATGCAGTGTAAACAAAATTGGCCATCTCAATAATTAGAGAATGCTATCAATTATTAGAATAATTTTTCCTAGTCTACATAGAAATATTCCGTTTAAGCAAAATTTGCCATCTCAATAATTAGAGAATGCTATCAATTATTAGAATAATTTTTCCTAGTCTACATAGAAATATTCCGTTTAAACAAAATTGGCCATCTCAATAATTAGAGAATGCCATCAATTATTGGCGTAATTTTTTCTAGTCTACATAGAAATATTCAGTTTAAGCAAAATTGGCCCTCTCAATCATTAGAGAAGGCTATCAATTATTAGAATAATTTTTCCTAGTAGACATAGAAATATTAAGTCTAAGCAAAATTGGCCCTCTCAATCATTAGAGAAGGCCATCAATTATTATTGTAATTTTTCAATTTTAGAATACTTTGAAATACTTAACAAAATTCCTAACGAGCCTAACAACACGACCAAAGCTGTACCACCATAACTTATCATAGGCAGTTGCATTCCAGTTGTCGGGAAGGTATTTGTGTTTACCGCTACATTTATTAAAACTTGTACGGCTACTAATCCCACCAACCCGGTTGCTACTAAAGAGCCGAATAAATCATCTGCATTGATAGCAATCATAAGACCTCTAACAACGAAGAGCGCATATATTAGTAATACGCAGCTTGCACCTATTAGGCCGAGTTCTTCACAAATAACAGAAAAGATTATATCGTTATGAGGTTCGGGCAAGAAGCCTTGTTTTTGAATGCTACTGCCTAAACCTTGTCCAAACAATCCACCTGCTCCAATAGCATATAAGGATTGAATAGGTTGATAACCTACGTTTTGTGGATCAATCCAAGGATCTAACCACACCCTAAATCTATCTAAACGATATTGTGGAAATACTATTCCAATTAATCCGGTTGTTTCTTGAGATCTTTGAGTTGTAGCAGCAAGATGAAGTCCTAACCAACCCATTCCCACTGCTCCAAGCAACCCGGCTACATAGTACCAAACATCTTTAGTAGCAACAAACATTATAAAAACTCCTGCTGCCCCTATTACTATGGCCGAACTCATATTTTCAAATAAAACTAAGATAGCTGGTATTGCGATAATGGTAAATCCACATATTACTAGTGGCCATTTTTCTAGCTTATTTCTGTAATTCACTATAAAAGCTGACACCATTATTATTGTTGCTATCTTCGCAAACTCGGATGGTTGGACTGTTATTGGCCCAATCATTATCCACCTAGTTGCTCCTTTACTTTCGTGTCCTATTAAAGGCAATAACGCAACTAAAGCATTAGCGCCTATGTAGAGTGCCCCTGCTATTTTCATGTTCGAAAATATTCTATAATCTATCTTCGTACCTATCAATAGCATAGCGCAAATTCCTAAAATCGCAAATATACCTTGTTTTCTAGCTAGGCTAAATGGATCCCCATACATTACAAATGCATGATAGTTACTTGCACTATATACCATTACTACTCCAAATAAGACAATTACTAAAATTAAAATCACTAGTACTATGTCTATTTTCTTATTTTTCATCTGTTTTAATCCTCCTCAAAACTAAGACTTATCACTTAAATATTCATCTGTTTGAGTTTCTTCTAATGATAAGGCCATTTTCTTAAATATATCACCACGAACTTCGTAACTCGGAAACATATCCCAACTAGCACATGCTGGTGATAATAGAACGCATTCACCTTCTTCGGCTTCTTTATAGGCGGTTTTTATTGCCTGCTCAAATGTATCAAAAGCTTCATATTTATCAAAATTATGTCTTTTACAAGTTTCTATTATTTGCTTTGTAGTTTCGCCTATTATATATATTTTAGCTACACGACCATCAAAGAGTTCTATCCATTCATCGAACTCAACATGCTTATCTAATCCACCACCTATTAATCGGATTTTTGATCTCATGGCCATTAATCCGGGTATAGCCGCACCTATGTTTGTCGCTTTAGAGTCGTTGTAAAACTTTATTCCGGATACTGTATTAACATATTCTATACGATGTTCTACGCCCTTAAATTCTAGTAAAACTTTTCTTATTATTTCTCTTGATACCCCATAAGCTCTAGCTATCAATATAGTCGCTAAAGTATTTTGATAATTATGTTCACCTAAAATATTCAGTTCATCTATATGGCAAATATTAAATTTATCTCCCAGTGTATTGTCTACTAAATATCCATCCTTTAAATATGCACCATTATCAATAGGATCTTTCAAGCTAAATAATAATTCAGTTTTTCCAGTTTTGCCTATTAATTTATTCAACTCATCATCATCCTTGTTTAGAATAACTTTAGCTGTAGAATCTCCATTTTCAAAAATTCTATATTTTGCTACCATATAGTTTTCCATAGTGTCATGTCTATTTAAATGATCTGGTGAAATATTGAGTATAGCAGAAATTTGGCAAGTCAGTTTGTCTATTGTTTCTAGTTGAAAACTACTAAGTTCTGCTATAACTATACTATCATCGCTGGTATTTTCTACTTCTTCACTAAAAGCAAGACCGATATTTCCTACAATACAAGTTTTGGAATTATATTCCTGAAATATTTGACCTAATAACGTTGTTGTTGTTGTCTTACCATTTGTTCCTGTTATACCTATTATTGGTGCCTTACAAAAGCTAGCAGCATATTCAAATTCACCTATAATCTTCACTTTATCTTTACGATAATATTCTACTATAGGGATATCAAGAGGAACACCAGGACTTATAATAATTTGATCGATATCCTGAATATACGGATTATTTTTTCCAAGAACAAGGTTTGCTCCTAAGTTTTTTAGGTTTTCTAGCATCAATTTTACGTCTTCGTTAAAATCATTAAAATCTTTGTCATCGTAAATATTAACTCTATGACCTGCTTTTATGGCCAACTTTGCTGCTCCAATTCCACTTCTTGCACACCCTATTACTAATATATTCATTAACGGCCTCCTTGAATAACCCCACATTTACCATAACATAAATTAATATGATTAAAACTAATATTTTGTGTCGATATCTCATCTTATTTTTAATTTTTATTTATACTTATCTCGAGCTATTAAGTAATATCCCAAAGTACAAATTACTATAGGTATAATAACAAATACTACAAGAAGACCCATCATTTTATCCCCTTTCAATTTTGCATATCAATTAAATTGCTACAAGAATCGATTAAACACATAAATACTGTTATGATAGCAAAAATGCTAACGACTTTTGTTTCTTTCCATCCAGATCACTCAAAATTGTGATGGATATTAAATTGCCACAATACCAATCAGGCACATAAATGCCATTATGATAGCAAAAATTCTAACAACTTTTATTTCTTTCCATCCAGATCACTCAAAATTGTGATGGATATTAAATTGCTACAAGACCGATTAGGCACATAAATGCTGTTATGATAGCAAAAACGCTAACAACTTTTGTTTCTTTCCATCCAGATAGCTCAAAATGGTGATGGATAGGAGCCATTTTAAATATTCTTTTATGAGTTGCTTTAAAATATCCTACTTGCATAATTACAGATAAGTTTTCTATTACATAAATAACGCCGACGATTAAAATAAATAATGGCATTTTTAACATAAAAGATATTGCTGCTACAAACCCACCCAAGGCTAAAGAACCAGTATCACCCATAAAAACTCTTGCAGGATAAGAGTTAAATAATAAAAAGCCTAATAAACTTCCAGCTACGGCCGCTGCAAAAACATCCGCTCCACTTTTATACGCACACGCCACGACAGCAAAAAAAGTTGCGATTATTACTGTTACACTTGCCGCCAATCCGTCTAATCCATCAGTTAAATTTACAGCATTAACTACTCCCAAAACCCCAAATATTAATAATGGATAATATAAGTATCCAAAGTCTATTAACATTCCATTACTAAATGGTATTAATACTTTTGTATCCATCCCAATATAAAATCTTAATAAATAGCCGAATATTACTGTTATAATCAACTGTAGGACCAATTTTTGTATGGCTGTTAATCCTAGTGAACGTTTTTTTACTACCTTTATATAATCGTCTAAAAATCCTACAAAACCAAATCCAACTGTAATAAATAATATGCTTTGTAATTCTTTATTATCCTTAAAAAATAATGTACTCGTTATAAGTATACTAGTTAAAATTATTATTCCTCCCATTGTTGGAGTTCCTGCTTTTTTCAAATGCTCTTGTGGACCATCATCACGTACATTTTGCCCAAATTTTAATCTATGCAGTAATGGAATTATAACCGGGCTTACTACTATATTTAGCAAAAATGCTATTACAGCTGCGTAAATCATATCTCTATCCATCTTTTATCTTTCCTTCCTTATCGCCTTCACGATTTCTTCTAAATGCATTCCTCTGGATGCCTTAATTAAGACAGTATCAGACGGTTTAATGCACACATCTAATGAATTTATAAAATCTTCTTTTGAATCGAAATGAACAACTTCTATATTATCTGATAAATTACTAATAGTATCACAAGTAACTTTAGAAGCTGCGCCTATAGTGTACACACAGTTTAATCTTCTTTCGGATATATATTCTCCTAATTTTCTATGAATTCTTTCGGTATAATCACCTAATTCGAAGATATCCCCCAATACAGCTATACGCCTATTTTTGGTTATATAATTTTCTAATACTTTTATTGCAGCAACCATTGAATCATAACTAGCATTGTAAGTGTCGTCTATTAATGTTAAATCCGAATGAGAGGTGATTTGCATTCTCATTTTTTCGGTTTTGTAGTTATTAAGACCCTTGGTTATATCACTTTGTGAAATTCCTAATTTTTCAGCAATAATTATTGCTACCATAGCATTTAAGGCCATATGTTGACCCGGCGATGGCACTTTAATTTTAAAAGCTGTTGTTGGCGTATAAATAACCGCTTCCGTTATAACACCATAAGAGGTTACGTTTGTTGCGTGATAATCTGAATCTTGAGAAAATCCAAACGTAATCCAATTATCTTGTTTTTTTTCTAAAAGAAGTGGTTCATCTCCATTTATAATTACAATTCCATCAGGTTTTAGCCCTTCTAATATTTCTAATTTGGCTTTTAAAATACCTTCCCTAGAGCCTAAATTTTCTATATGAGCAGTACCAATATTAGTAATAACGGCAAAATCCGGTTTTGCTACCTGCGTCAATTTGCTTAATTCATTAAAATGATTCATACCCATTTCTATAACACTAATTTCATCATCAGGTGATAAACTAAAAATAGTTTTTGGTACACCTATATCATTATTATAATTTCCTATCGTTTTATGAACTTTAAACTTTGTTTCTAAAACTGTTGCTATCATTTCTTTAGTGGTCGTTTTTCCAACACTACCTGTTACAGCAATAACTTTTTGATTAAATTTTTCATTATAATACTCGGCTAAATTTAGCAATGCTTTTTTTGTATCTTCAACAAATATTGTAATTAAGTTAGGATAAATCGTAGAACTTTCTTGAGATGTAAGCGTTGCTATGGCCCCCATTGCAATAACATCTTGTATATAATCATGGCCATCGAATTTTTTGCCTTTTATTGGGACAAAGAGTCCATTATAAACTCTTTGTCGAGAATCTATGAAAATTTCTTCTATTAAAACATGTTCGTTATTTTCTTGATTTAAACATTTTCCATTTGTACAAACTAAAATTTCTTTTATTGATAATTGCATACTATCACTCCTTTGCTAAAAATTCTGACACCACTTCACTATCATCAAAGTGTATGATACCATCTTTTAAATGCTGATAAGTTTCGTGTCCCTTACCTGCTATCAAAATAACGTCATCTTTTTTTGCAAGTGATAAAGCTTTTACTATTGCAGTTTTTCTATCTGGTTCAATTTCGTAAGATACGGAATGTTTTTTGGCCCCTATTTCTATCTGTTTTATTATTTGATCTGGTTCTTCACTTCTTGGATTATCCGAAGTAATATACACTTTATCAGAGTATTTAGTAGCTATTTCACCCATAATTGGCCTTTTTTTGTTATCTCTATCTCCACCGCATCCAAAAACAGTAATAATATTACCTTTGGCGAAATTTTTAATTGCTAACAATACATTTTCTAAACCATCTGGCGTGTGTGCATAATCAACTAATACACTATAACCTTTAGAAGACTGAAAACTTTGTACTCGTCCTGGTATTCCCTTAGCTCCTTTTAAATGATCAGCTATAAAATCTAGAGGTACGCCCAGTTTATATGCACAAATAATAGCACACATCGTATTATAAACTGTAAATTTACCAGGTATTGGCACTACAATCTGTATTTCTTTACCTTTATAATTTAATTTATATCTCGTTTCTTGTGCGTGTATTTCTATATCTGTTGCAAAAAAAGTTGCAGGATTTTCTATCCCATAAGTAATTGACTCATTCTTAGATGCATCTAACATAATTTGACTATATGAGCTGTCAACGTTTATTACACTAGTCTTACACATTTTAAATAACTTTGCTTTTGCATGAGCATAATTATCCATTGTCTCATGAAAGTCTAAATGATCTTGAGTTAAATTTGTAAAGGCTCCAATATCAAAGTCACATCCGTCTACTCTATTTAATTCTAACGCATGAGACGAAACTTCCATTATAGCTACATCAACATTTTGATCGTTCATTTTACGAAATAATTTTTGCAAATCTAAGGATTCAGGAGTGGTTCTAGCCGTTTCTAAAACTTGAGTACCGATGCGATTTTCGATAGTTCCAATCACACCAATTTTTTTGTTATAAGCTTCTAATATACTGGCTAATAAAAAAGTTGTACTAGTTTTTCCGTTAGTGCCAGTTACGCCGACTAAACTTAAATCCATAGAAGGATTGCCATAAAAATTATTAGCTATTCTAGCCATAGTGGCACGACTATCCTTTACTTTTATAACAGTAATATTTTGTTCGACTTCCACATTTTCGGATACAACAATGACTTTAGCGCCATTGCTAATGCTACCTGCTATAAATTTATGTCCATCACTTGTAAATCCTTTTATTGCAATAAACAATCCGTTTTTCGTTTTGATTCTAGAGTCGTAAATTATATCGCTAATTTCTCTGTTAATTTCCCCCTGTAGTAATTCATATTCAATGCCGTCTAACACTTTTTTAAGCTCCATAACAAACCCTCTTTCCTTAAAAGTTTAATATATAATAATCGCAATAATAATTACAAAAACATGAACGCACATTAATTTGTTATGATATTCTTATTTATAATTACAATTACTATAACCATGAACATATTAATTATAACACATTATGCATATTAGGTATATAAAATAATTTTGCTAGTTTTATTAATTATTTCACCTTCTGCAGGAAATTGATCTATAACGGTACCACCTTCACCGATTATTTCTACTAGCACACCTTCTATATATAATTTAGACTTAGCATCTTTTAGTTCCATATCCTTAAAGTTCTGTACTACATAAGTTTGAGTTTCTAACATTTGTAATTCTTCTTCAGTATAGCGTGGCTCTATTCCAAGATAAGGTAGAGCATTGGCTAAAATTTCCTTCATTACTGGTCCAGCAATAGTACCACCATAGTATACGCCCTGTGGCTCATCAATTAGAACAATACCAATAATTTTTGGGTCGTCCGCTGGTGCGAAAGCACAAAAGGAGGCTATATATTTGTGTGATCCTCTTGGTAATTTTTGTGATGTAGCTGTTTTTCCACCTATTTTATATCCTGGAATATAACATTTATGGCCCGTACCAACAGAAACAACACTCTCTAAAATTTCTTTCATTTGGTCACTAATTTCTTTGTCTATTATTTGATTATTGGTTGTGTAGTCAAACTCTTTAATAACATCTCCATTATTATTTAACACATATTTGGCAAAATGCGGGATTACTTGTGTTCCACCATTAATCACTGTTGCTGCAGCACTTAAAAGCTGGATTGGTGTAATTTGAAATGATTGACCAAATGATATAGTAGCAAGTTCTACCGGTCCAATATTATTTTGCTTATGCATTATACCTCTTGCTTCACCCGGTAAGTCTATTCCTGTCTTTCTCATAAATCCAAATTCATCCATATATTGATAAAATACAGGGGCACTTATAGCATCGCCTACTAACATAAATACAGGATTACATGAATTTTGAACGCCTTGAGCAAATGTTTGTTCTCCATGTGGATCAGTACTTCTCCAGCATTTAATTTTTACTCCTCCGACCATATGATATCCATTGCAGTAAAATGGTGTCTCAGGTGTTACCACTTGCTCCGATAATCCAATTGCCGATGTAAATATCTTAAAAGTGGAGCCAGGCTCATAGGTATCACTGATCGCAAAATTTCTCCACATTTCATTTAATTCATTTTGTTTTTGATTAGCATCCAGTGTATCCCATATTTCTAAAGTTTTTGGATCCTGAACTGTAAACGGATCATTCAAATTAAATGTCGGACTATTGGCCAAAGCATAAATTTCTCCGTTTTGAGGATTCATTAAAATAATTGTTCCACCCTTAGCTTTTTTTTCTGCTACAACATTGTCAATGGTTTGTTGAGCATATTCTTGAAGAGTAATATCAATCGAGGTAACAAGGTTATGGCCATTGGTCGGTTCTATTCTTACCTCTGCTTCATTTTCGGTTCTTTCACCTTTGCCATTAGTTTTCATTAAGATTTTTCCGGAAGTACCTTTTAAATATTCATCATATTTTACTTCTAGTCCAACAATACCCTGGTTATCCTTTCCTACGAATCCTAAAGCATGGGCAGCTAACTCTTCATATGGATAATATCTTTGGGAATCTTCATCCACCTTAACACCAGGTAAATTTAAGATTCTAATAGAATCAGCTAGTTCCTTATCAACCTTAGTAGCTATTCTTTCAAAAGAAACATGCTTGGTAACTTTTTTATAAACTTCATCATAATTTTTATCTAACATTTCAGACAATATTGATGCTACATATTCCGGGTCTTCTATTTGAACCCGAACAACGCCAATGGTAAAAACCGAGGCGCTAGTAGCAATAATATTTCCGTTTGTATCTAAAATATCACCTCTAGTCGGAGTTATATTACGATCTCTAGTATGCTGATCGAATGCTTTTTCCTGCAATCCGGCACCTTCTATCACTTGAACATGATA
Source organism: Candidatus Epulonipiscioides saccharophilum (assembly GCA_002007295.1). Taxonomy (GTDB): domain Bacteria; phylum Bacillota; class Clostridia; order Lachnospirales; family Cellulosilyticaceae; genus Epulonipiscioides; species Epulonipiscioides saccharophilum. The sequence continues at coordinate 14,582 of LNZM01000126.1, forward strand.
TAGCCTAGTAATCATGAACAAAAAAAGGCCAATAAATATTGAAAGTAAAATCAAAATTCTTCTTTTAATCTTAATAGGCGTTTTATCCATAAAATTTTCCATTCCTTTCATTTATCACATATGTACTTAATTCTAAGTTCATTTAATACTATTATTTTTAGTTGTTGCAGTATTTTCAACTACAACAACTTAGTAATTTTAGTTAATTTTAAAAACACAGTTATACCATAATAATATTTTATTTTTAAAAGTACGTCTTTATTACTAAAATTTTTTAATAAATGTTTCTAATTGCTAGTATTTACTATAATTTTAGAATTTCTATCTAATAAAGTACCGGCTGGCGGAATTTGGTTTAAAATTTGCAAATCTGATTCGCCGTATATTTCTAAAAATAAAGCAGTACCCAACATTTTTTTTGCATCAGCAGGAAACAAGCCAACTAAATTTGGGACATTGACTAAGGATTGAGTTTTGTTAGTTTCCAGATAAAGAGTAATGTTTGCGCCAATAGGCAACATAATTCCTGCAGCAGGATATTGTTCAGCAACTATATTACCACCACCTTTTGTGATAACATCTAATTCTAATTCATTTACAAGTTCTATGGCGTTATAAATATCCATGTTTCTAAGATCTGGTACCTTTACTAAATTAACCTGCATAGGTTTTTGATTATCACCAAAAAGTTCAAAAGAAGGCAAAATTTCTTTCATTATAGTGCTAAAGGCTAGGCCTGTCCCACCAATTTCATCATTTCTTGGTTCATCCATAAGGATCATAGCAACAATTTTAGGTTTTTCTATAGGGGTATACCCGATAAAAGAAAGAATAGACTTTTTTTCATCACGAGGATAGCCTTTTTCGGCTGTTCCTGTTTTACCGCCAATTCTATATCCTGGTACAGCAGCAAATCCTCCGGTTCCTGTAGTAACTACTGATTCTAGATCCTGAGTAATTAATTTCGAAGTCTCAGTTGATATGACTTGCCTTTTTACAGTTGGAGTTTTGCTATAAATAATACTTCCACCTGAATCGATAATATGAGAAACGACATACGGTTCGATAAGATAGCCACCGTTTATAACGCTGTTAAAACCGGTTAATAGTTGCATAGGAGTCAATTTAAAGTTTTGGCCCATCGATGCTGTAGCTTTTTCTAACGGCCCAAACTGTTCTAAATCATGAATTATACCTATTCTTTCACCGGCCAAATCGATGCCTGTTTTTTCTAACAATCCGAATTCCAACATATATTCGTAAAAGATATCATTGGGTACTAAATTAGCTATCTCTATTACGCCCGGATTGCATGAATTAGCCAAAACCTGCTCGACTGTTTGAATGCCATGTCCTGGTCCATACCAGCAGTTTACGTTAGTTCCGGCGACATTTATGGAACCTGTACAGTTTGCACGAAATTCATCTGGTTGTAAATATCCTAAATCTAATGCTGCAGCAACCATCAAAGGCTTAAAAGTTGAACCAGGTTCATAAACATTTTGAATGTTATAATTTCTCCATGCTCTATACAGCTCCTCGGATTTTTGTTCTGGTGTCATTTCATTCCATTCTGGCCCTAATTGAGAACTAAGATTACCATAAGTATTTGGATTGAACGATGGGTAAGAATACATTGCGTAAATTTCGCCTGTATTTGGATTCATAATTATTGCTGAAGCTGCAACGGGGTCCGATTTTTGTACAAAATCATTCATGACTGCCTGAACAGTTTGTTCTATCGTCTCATCTATAGTTAAAACTAAACTAGAGCCATTAATAGCCGGTATAGTTTTATTAGTTAACAATTCACCACTAGTTATGTTCGTAAATATACGGCCCGGCTCACCTTTTAGATATGGATTATAAAATTGCTCTAAGCCATATTGTCCTTCAACACCATTGTAGAAACCTATCATTGCTGAAGCGAAATCACCTTTTGGATATATTCTTAGTGCAGACTGAATATAAGATACTGTTTTTAATTTTAATGCAACCAATCTATCTTTATCTGAAATAGAAATATCTTTTAAAAATAATTTGTAACGACTATTAGCACTTTTATTTAACATTTCTATTATAGCTATTTCGGATTGGCCGGAAAACTTAGCTAATTCAGTGATAATCCTATTTCTTTCTACTTCATCAACATCTTCTAACAACGTTTTAGGATCTAGTATAACATCATAGGCTATCTGACTTACTGCTAGAGTTTTACTATTTTTGTCTAAAATACTTCCTCTTAGAGGATCTAGAATTACATCTTTTTTACTCAGTCTATCCAGTACTGCTAACTCATACTTTTGATTATCATTAATCCATATAAACAACATTTTAATTATTAATAATAGTAAAACAGTTAGATAGCCTAAAAGCATCACTACTGCTCTATTTCTAAACCTTAATCTTCGGATTTTTGTTGTTTCTGGTTTTGCCTTAATCCTAAAAATTTTACTCTGCTTAAACTTCTTAAATTTGCCCATCTTTTTTTTATTTGTCATATCTAGTGAAACTTTCTTCTCCTACATCTATATAAACTATTTGATGTGCCATAGGTTTATGCATAAAAAGTTCATTGATTGCTTTATTTTCAATAACATCTAAATTATAAACCTTGGCCAGTTGTGAGGTTAATTCATTAAATTTACTCTGATCTTTTTGCCATGAAGTTATAGCCGACTTTAAATTATGCTGAGTTTGAATTAGTTTAGAATTTAAATATATATATGCAAAAGACGTAACAAAAACCAGTGTTCCACATATAGAACTAATTAATATGGTATTAATACGTTGCCTACGATTTTTATAAATTTTTTGATGATAATGATCAGGCATGAGAAATCCTCCATTTTTATAAATTTTTGATGATGATTAGGCATGAAAAATCCTCCATGTTAATCAAATCAACATTTATCAAATTTTTTCTAAAATTCTTAACTTTGCACTTTTAGAACGAGAATTTTGCTCTATTTCCAATTTAGTTGGTAATATAGGCTTTTTAGTTATAACAGTTACTTTACTTTTTTGATTACAAATACAAACAGGAAAATCAGATGGACATGTGCAAGGATTTTCTAATTGTCTAAAAGTATGTTTTACAATCCGATCTTCTAAAGAGTGAAAAGTAATGATACATAGGCGACCACCGACATTTAACTTTTGAACAATATCGTTTATCACTGGTGCGATCACATCAATTTCTTTATTAACTTCTATTCTAATAGCTTGAAATGTACGTTTAGCCGGATGACTACCATCTAACCTTGCAGATTTAGGAATAGCCTTCTTAATTATTTCGACCAATTCAGAAGTTGTATTAATAGGCTGATAAGTTCTGTAGTCTAAAATAAATTTGGCAATCCGTTTAGCCCATCTTTCCTCTCCATAATTTTTAATAATATTAGCAAGATCATTTTCCGAATAAGAATTAACAATATCAAAAGCGCTAAAGGATCTCTCCTGGTCCATCCGCATATCTAGGGCAGCATCTTTCATGTAAGAAAATCCTCTATCGGCTTCATCTAATTGATAAGAGGATACGCCCAAATCTAGTAATGCTCCATCTATTTTATCTATGCCAAATTCATCTAAAATATCTTTAGTGGCAATAAAATTATTTTTAGTTATTAAGACTTTACAGGCCATTTTTTCTAGCCTTTGTCTAGATTGTTTTATTGCATCCGAATCTTGATCTATTCCAATAAAGGTGCCATTCTGACTTAATTTTTTGCATATTTCTTCTGCATGGCCAGCGCCACCCAGCGTTCCATCTAGATAAGTTCCATTGTCCTTAATGTTAAGCCCCTCGATACATTCTTTTAAAAGCACTGATATATGATTAAATTCCATCTAAAAATCCTCTACTATATATTATTTTAACTTCTGCAATTTGTATAATAATTTCGTCTTGAGTTGTGTATACTAATCACAAATGTTCTAATTATTATTATAAAAAATTCTGCTGAAAAATGCAATACTTTTTTATTTTTTGTCGCAAAACACAGTTGTTTCTTTAATAAAAATAATACTAAAAAATAAAATGCAACTTTTCTGAAGAATTTTAAATAAATTTCTTAGAATATTGATTATAATCATAATATATATTTTACTTTAATCATTGGAGGTAAACACATGTCTGTAGTATTAGAAGAAATTTCAGAAGCACTAAAAAAAGGAAAATCTAAAACTGTAAAAGAAAAAGTTCAGCAAGCAATTGATGAGGGCATACCTGTAAAAACTATCCTAGATGAATCTTTACTTAAATCTATGGGTGAAATAGGTGTAAGATTTAAAGCCAACGAAATTTTTGTTCCTGAAGTTTTAGTTGCGGCTAGAGCAATGAACGCCGGCCTAGCATTGTTAGAACCGCTTCTTGCCGAAGAAGGTGTTGAGCCTATTGGTACAGTAGTAATAGGTACGGTTAAAGGAGACTTACACGACATCGGTAAAAACTTGGTAGCCATGATGCTTCGTGGTGCAGGATTAGAAGTTATCGATGCAGGAGTAGACGTTTCTACGGATAAATTCTTAGAATTAGCAGAAAAACACAACGCACAAATTATATGTATGTCATCACTTCTTACCACAACCATGGAAGCTACCGGTGAGATTATAAAGGAAATGGAAGAGCGTGGAGTACGTGACAAATATAAAATTATGATCGGTGGTGCTCCAGTTACAGACGAATTTGCAAAAAAAGTTGGAGCGGATTATTATACTCCGGACGCAGCGACAGCAGCCGAAGTTGCAAAGCAAATCGTAACTGCATAATAAATCATAATTATAAATTTTAAATTAAGTAGCTATTAGTGGGTTATAGGATCGTCTATCTCCTATTAATCGGCTACTAAATAAAATGGCTGGTCAATTACTATTAATCAGCTACTAATTAAGAGATTGATCGATTACTATCAACTACTAATTAAGAGGCTAATCAACTACTATTAATTGGCTACTAATTAAGAGGTTGATCGACTACTATTAATCAGCTATTAACAAAATGGCTCATTGACTATTATTAATCAGCTATTAATTAATAGGCTAATCGACTACTCTTAATCAACCACTAATTAATAGACTAATTGACGACTCTTAATCGGCCACTAATTAATAGGCTAATCGACTACTAACAGACTACTCAAAAAAATACTAATACACATATACAATAACGGATTTTTATAAATCATAATAACATGTCATCACAATAAATTCAAATATATTATTATAATAATTAGGAGGATTAATTTATTATGAAACAAATCTTATTTGACGTTTTAGAACACAAACAAACACCGAGATTGCCATGGGTACCTTTTGCTGGGGTTCATGCTGGAAAACTTTTAGGTTATACAGCTGACGAGGTATTAACGAATAAGGATAAATTATTAGCTTCATTATTAGAGGTAAATAAATTATATAAACCAGACGGGCAACCGGTTGTGTTCGATCTTCAGTTAGAAGCCGAAATTCTTGGATGTGAATTAGTATGGGCGAAAGATGGTCCTCCATCTGTAAAAACTCATCCATTAGAAGGTGAAGAGTCAATTCTACCTTGTAAATGTACTATTCCTGGACCAGAGGATGGAAGATTACCGATGGTTTTAGATGTCATGAAAGCCATGAAAGAAAAAGTCGGTGATACTACTGCATTGTACGGACTAATTTGTGGACCATTTACTTTAGCTTCACATCTTAGAGGAAACGACATTTTTATGGATATGTATGATGACGAAGAATACGTTAAAAAGTTATTGAATTACTGTTTAGATGTAGCAAAGGCTATGACAAAAATGTACGTGGACGCTGGTATGGACATTATCGCCGTAGTTGACCCACTTGTATCACAAATTTCTTCGGAGCATTTTGAAGAATTTTTAAGTGAGCCGTTTACTAAATTATTTGCTTATATCAAAGAACTTGGCGCATATAGTTCATTCTTTGTTTGCGGTAACGCTACTAGAAACATTGAAGTTATGTGCAAAACCAAGCCGGATTCTATTTCAGTAGACGAAAACGTGGATCTTGTAGCGACCAAAAACATTACTGATGCTTACAAGATAACAATAGGCGGAAATATCCCGTTAACTTCAGTTATGCTCCATGGTACTCAACAGGATAATATGAAATATGTAATTGATCTTGTTGACAAAATGCCAAATAAAACACATCTAATAATTGCTCCTGGTTGTGACATGCCATATGATGTTCCGATTGAAAACAGTATTGGTATAGCTGAAGCAATTTCTCAAATGGATCAGATGAGAGAAGCCTTAAAGAATTATGTAGCCGTGCAAGATAATATAGAAGTGGAATTACCAGATTATGCATCGCTAAAGAAACCTTTGATTGAAGTATTTACTTTGGACTCCTTAACCTGCGCTGCGTGTACCTATATGATGGCAGCTGCCAACAATGCTAAGGCTGAATTTGGAGACAAAATCGATGTAGTAGAATATAAATTCACGAAGAAGGAAAACATTGCACGTTGTGTGAAGATGGGCGTTTCAAATTTACCAAGTATATATATAAATGGAAAGCTCAAATTCTCTTCTATCATACCAAGTAAGGAAGAATTAGACAAAGCCATTAACGATGCTATGTAGCCAGTAGATCATAGATATAAAAAGGTTAGTCCTTAATTTGGACTAGCCTTTTTTATTAACACTATAATAAGGAAGGAGTTCTTACCATTATGGATTTATATTTAACCACTGGCTTTTTAGGTGCAGGTAAAACTACAACAATCAAGGACATTCTAAATATTTTTAAAGATAAAAAAGTTGCGCTAATTATTAATGAGTTTGGACAAACGGGTATAGATGGCAAAATTTTGGCCGATATAACTTCTGATGTACATGAAGTGGCTGGTGGCTCAATTTTTTGCACATGTAAAATCAATCAATTTGAAAATGTTTTAGAAAATATAATTAAGCAAAACAATCCGGAAATTATATTGATAGAAACATCTGGGTTATCGGATCCTAGTTCAGCCTACCAAGTGTTAAAACAAGATAAATTTCGGTCTATCAATTACAAAGGTTGTATTTGCATTGTTGATGCTCTACATTTTAACAAGGTTATACACACTGCTAGAGTAGCAAAAAAACAGGTTAGGATATCAGACTTAATTATAATCAATAAAATCGATCTGGTAAATTTTGTAAAATTAGAAAAGGTTAAGTCTTTAATTTACGAGCTACATCCTTTTGCCACTGTAGAGCAAACTTCATATGGTGTAATTGATCCAAGTTGGATTTTAGATCTGTCTACTACACACAAGGATAATCATGAAATAAATATAAAGGATATAACATTAGTCAGCTACGAGATAATAATTGATCCCAAATGTAGCAAAAATGAGTTGGCAAAATTAATTGAAAGTTTCATAGAAGATAGTTATCGAGTAAAAGGATTTTTGCAATTAAAAGATGGAAAATTCTTGATTAATTGCGTTGGTGATAGTATAATCATGGAAGAATATTGCAAAGAAATCAATGAAAATAAACTTGTAATATTATCTAGCGGAAGATTGCCTATAGGTAAAAGCTTAAAGCATACGAAAGAGCTATATCCAAATATCTTATTAGATATCATCCGATAAATTTTCAACGTTATTTAACAACTCATATGGAGGATTCGCATGTTAATAAAAAAAAGTAATGGCACGTTATTAGATGCATTAAAAGCCGAAAATATTTATATAAATGTCCCTTGCAATGGCCGAGGGACATGCGGAAAATGCAAGGTTAAAATTTTAGATTCTGCTCCACCTGCCACAATGGCTGAAAAAAATTTAATATCTTTTGAAGAATTAGAGGCTGGATTTAGACTAGCTTGTTATATTCCAAGCGATATGACCTATGATGTAGAAATAGATGAAAAATTAATCTCGGATAAAGATTTTAGCATTGTCTCTTTTTACGAACATTTTGACGATAATACTACATTAAACTCAATGGATGGATATGGAGTAGGTATTGACATAGGAACCACAACCATCGCATTAGAACTATTTGATCTTAGAGATGGGAAATTACTTAAAACGCACACATTATTAAACAGTCAACGAGCTTATGGTTCAGACGTTATTTCAAGAATTGATCATGCTAATAAAGGTGGGCTAGAAGAATTAAACGAGAAAATAATTTCTGATTTAAAAACAGGTTTAAAAGTTTTACTAAATGACGAAGAAATAATCAAGGCTACGTTAGCTGGAAACACAACAATGCTACATTTACTTATGAAAGCGGATTGTAGTGGATTAGGGGTTTATCCTTTTACAGCAAACTTTTTAGATATGAAAGTTGGAGATTTAGCTGAGTTATTAGATATTCCTGGACAATACACATTATTAGCTGGAATTTCTACTTATGTCGGAGCGGATATTTTATCCGGAATAATGCACACAAACATGCATAAGAACAAATCTATTTGCATACTTATTGATATTGGGACAAATGGAGAAATGGCCATTGGAAATCAAGACAGCATAATTACGTTAGCAACCGCCGCTGGTCCAGCCTTTGAAGGTGGAAATATAAGTTGTGGCCTCGGTAGTATAAAAGGGGCTATATGTCAGGTTAATCCGGATAAAACCATAAAAACTATAGGTGATCAAGAACCTTTGGGTATTTGTGGTAGTGGCTTAATTGATGCCATAGCCATTGCTTTAGCTAACGAAGATTTAGATGACACTGGATTTATAGAAAATGATGAGGAAATTATTTCTATAACCGATCATATTTTTTTAACCCAAAAAGATATTCGTGAATTTCAACTTGCAAAATCAGCCATACGTGCTGGTATAGAAGTTTTAATGATTAAGTACGGTATCGAGGCTAAAAATGTTGACAAAGTTTATCTTGCAGGAGGATTTGGAAAATTTATAAATTTAGAAAATGCTTTAACTATAGGCCTATTACCAAAAGCTTTCAACGGTAAAATTTATAGAGTAGGAAATACTTCTTTAGGCGGTGTTAGAAAATTTCTTCTATATAACGATATAGAAAAAGAAGTCGATTATATTAAATCTATAGCCAAAGATCTAAACCTTGCACACGATCCATTATTTAACGAATTATTTATGGAACATATGCTTTTTGAACAATAAAACATATATTAATTATATATAGGCCACCATTTTTATCCCTGAACTTAATTTTAAGGAGGATAATTATGACTGAAATCGCAATTATTTCTGGTGGACTCGCTAAATTAGCTCAAAGCGGAAATGGAAAATTTGAAGATGTAATAAAATCTTTTTTTATACCAGGTGAAGAGATTATAATATCTTTTGCAAATACACATGATGGTGTTGTTTTTACCAATAAACGAATTATCGGTGTAGATACTTCTGGACTTGGTCATAAAAAAGAAAAATATACTTCTATACCTTATAAAAAAATTGATATGTTTTATTCTGAAACAGCCGGTGTAGGAGATACAGATACGGAATTAAGGTTATTACTAGGCTCCACTTATATTCATTTATGTTTTAACAGATCTACAGATATTGTAAATTTGGCTAAAATAATTTCGACCTATTCCGTATAATAAAATTATAGAATAACTAGAGATTGATACTCCCCACACCTAAAGGCGGGGGATTCTAAAGTGATTAAAGGACAAATTACAAATTCATTTCTGAGCGTCCAACCTTTAGTTACGGGGATGCCATTACCCTTCATACAACAGGACATATAGTCTTGTATGCTGATACACTTTTACCATGTATCCGAGACACAGAGTCTTTAAGAAATCGTTTTAACGACTTTTTCTTGTCGTGTTTCACTTTAGAAACATTTTCAGTGCATTGAATATTTTACGCTAGAAATGACTACTTCTAGCAACCATCTATATTCAGTTGTATTTAAAGTATACCCAAAAAACAAAAGATATTAACATCTTTTGAAAAAAATTTATTAGCCTTATATCCCCTTAGATAAAGCTAGGGGCTTTACGGCTTATCTGGTAAAATAAAAATTAAATAAGGAGATAGAATATTATGAATATAATCAATGGGAAATTAAAAAAAGTAGAAAATAATGAATTTACAGAATTATTAAATCCACTTTTAGTAGATGGTGAAGGAATTGTGGCTACATACAAAGCAATTAATGACGGGATTGTATTTACTAATAGACGAATTATCGGCTTAGACTTTAAGGGACTTACTGGTAAAAAAATCAGATATACATCTATACCATATAGTAAGCTTTTATTTTACTATATTGAAACAGCAGGCTTTGCAGATTTTGACTGTGAACTTGAAATATGGCTAAGTCTTTCAGAATCTATCAAACTAAATTTTGCATCCGGTGCTGACATAGGCGAAGTTGGCAAAATTATTGCATCTTATTCTAAATAATACAACATAATTAATTTTATGATAATGACTAGGTTATTTCCCAATTGGATAATTACCTAGTTTTTTCTTTAAAATCATGTTAAGGTTAATATAATAAAATTTCTCAATATTTTTTACCAGCTATCATTTAAATATCAATTTATTTAATAATATTTTTTTGTTTTCAATATATCATAATGATGTAATGTTAATTTAATCAAAGTAAAGGAGTGTATATTATGGCCAAAATAATTAAATATGCTACTATAGTTGAAAATACATTAATAGCGCCCGATATATATCAAATGGTTATATATGACCCGCAAATTGCCAGTACAGCTAAGGTAGGAATGTTCATCAATTTATATCCACAAAATTCTCACACCTTATTACCTCGCCCAATAAGTATAAGTGAAATATCCGAGAATACGTTAACTATCGTATATCAAGTTGTAGGATATGGAACTACAGAATTTTCTATATTAAAGTCTGGAGACAAAATTCAAATTAGTTCTGCATTAGGTAAGGGTTATACAATTGCGGATGTAGAAACTCATATTTTAATAGGGGGCGGTATAGGAACGCCACCTTTAGTCGAGCTAGCCAAACAAATTAAAACTAAAAAGATTGCTGTCCTAGGATTTAAGGATGAGCCCATTTTAGCAAATAAATTTCTTGAAGCGGGAGCCGAAGTTTATATAGCAACAGAAACGGGCAAGGTCGGATTTAAAGGTAATGTTATAGATTTGATTCAATCTGAAAATATTGTTGGTGATTATTATTATGCTTGTGGACCCAAACCAATGTTAAAAGCATTGAAAAATTTTTGTAAAAATATAAATAAATCCGTACAACTATCTTTAGAAGAACGAATGGGCTGTGGTTATGGCGCATGTGTTGGTTGCGTATGTAACGTAAATGGAAAATCTACTAAAATATGTGTAGATGGTCCAGTATTTTTAGGAAATGAGGTGAACTTTTAAATGTTAGACTTAAGTGTTAAAATGTGTGGCCTGGATTTTAAAAACCCTATTAGTACTGCTTCCGGGACATTTTCAATCAAAGATTCTCCCCAGTTTTATGATCCATCTCAAATTGGCGCAATAATAACCAAAGGTGTTTCTAGTGTAGCTTGGCTCGGTAACCCGACTCCTAGAATAGCAGAAACATACGGTGGCATGTTAAACTCTATCGGCCTTGAAAATCCCGGTGTAGATTTATTTATAGAAGATGAACTGCCTATATTGCAAAAATTTGATACTCGTATCATTGTAAACGTAGCCGGAAAAACTTTAGAAGATTACTGTACGGTTGTAGAAAAATTAAATGAAACTTCAGTTGATATGCTAGAAATTAATATTTCATGCCCAAATGTTAAATCTGGTGGTATAGCTTTTGGCATTAATACAAAATTAGCCGGTCAATTAACAAAAGAGGTTAAGCGAATTTCTACTAAGCCAATTATAATAAAACTTTCGCCGAATGTAACAGACATTACTGAAATTGCCAAAGCAGTTGAATGTGAAGGGGCCGACTGTGTGTCTCTTATCAATACACTTTTAGGAATGAGAATAGACGTAAATCAATTTCAACCTGTATTAAAAAATAAAGTTGGTGGCTTTTCCGGACCTGCTATTAAACCTGTAGCCATAAGAATGATATATCAGGTTAGACGTGCTATAAAATTGCCTATTATTGGTCTTGGAGGCATTTTCAATGGTGAAGATGTGGCTGAATTTTTATTAGCTGGTGCTGATTTTGTTAGTGTAGGCACTGCATGTTTTCATAATCCATTAGCCTTGATAAATATTAAAGAAGATTTTACTAAATATATGGAAAAACATAATTTCAACAATATCACTGAATTAAAATTAGCCTTATTAGAAAATTGATTCTTATTATTTTTGATATCTGTTTTATAATTTGTTCTAAGTTCAATAATTAATCAATAGAATATAGAAAACAATACAATTATTGTTATTATTTTTATTTTTAGGAGACTGGACTTTATGAACCTTATAAAAAGATATAGACAAGAAATGGCTTTATTTGCAATAACTGAAACAAATCTAGATCTAGATATTCAAATTGATTTAGATAATCAGGGGTTAAGATCTACTTTAATTCAAGAACCTCTGAGTACGTCAAACCTTACTTTTAAAACAACCGAAAATTCCAACGCACCGAGTCTATTAAGTGAATCTATCACAGAATCATCTTAAAAATTTATATTCAGTAAGCTAGCATCATTAAAAATAAAACGATTAAAAATGGTGCTAGCAACTATCACAAAAATAGAAAAATCAAAATCTAATAATGAACATCTATTAAATAAAAAATAATATTTGAGTTGCTCCATCCTAAGTCGTAAGGTACGATTAATCTATCGGTATTATGACATGTAACCAACGGATATCCCTTAGAATCCAATGCGCTAACGGTAGATACATGTATTATACGGCCATCTTTTTCATATGCTACTATATCTCCGGGACGCATTTTAAAGGCTGATTTATATAACACTTCATACACACCCTTATCAATAAGACTTGCTCTACCGGATTTTAATAAATAAAAGGAAAATCCTTGTGCATTGATCCAATTTGTGGTTCCTTCATTTATATAGTTCCAGGAATCATTCTTTTCGAAAATTCCACTTTCATACATAATTTGAGATGCAAAATTAGCGCAGTCTCCTCCAACCGGATTACAATCTATATAATTTTTATTATATTCGAACATATGTTCACTCGGCCCTAATCCGCAATAATTATGGGCATATTCTATAGCTTTAGCCAAATATTCACTTGGTATAAATTCTGGTCGAATTTGCGACATTAAATATTGCGTATGTTCATCTGTTTCTTTAGTTTTAAGTTCTAATGAATCTGAAAATGGATCTGTATACCACTCTTGTAATATTTTATATTCATCATTTTCTTTTTGTAAATGGATATAATGTAAAGTACCAAGTTTAAACTTATTTATTTTTTCAGGTTCATTATTATATAAGTACTCATATGTTGTACAAACATTAAAAGTCATGTTATATAATCCATCTGAACAGTCTTTAATTTTTTTAATCTTAATTTCGGAGGATATATTAGTAAAGGTTACTCCTTGCTTACTAGCCCAATTTTTCAAATACTCTGTTTTAATCGCTTCATGCTCAAAGGCATGCCGACTAGCATCTAGAGTAATATCGTATAAGTTTTCTAATTTCCCGTAATTTTCATACAATATATAATTATTTCTTTTTTCTATAATTTTGGACAAAATCTTTTCGAACTTTATTTGTAGTTTATCCTCTTGAGTAATAAAATCTTCATCATTTTTTATATTATATTTTTCCAAAATATATTTTTCAAATCCATCTAAATCAATTTCATCACATACATAAGCTTTTAAAAAATAACCAGATATAGAAAAATATAATAAAATTATAGACCGTAGTATATATTTTTTCACAATAATCTCTCCTCATATAATAAAATTTATATTAAAAATAGTTTTTCCAAAAAATAGTTTTTTTATTAAACTAAAAAATATTTCCAAAATTTGTAATTTTAAATTTTGCTGTGTCACAATCTTCAAGAATTTCTGTGGACAACAGTTAAGGCATATGTTAAAATATACATGAATAAGATCATTTATATTATATTTATGGAGGAAATATATGAAACACTTAAAAAAAATAATATTCATAACAATTATAGGTTCTGTCCTATATACACATACAATACTTGCAAGTAGTTATTCTAGTAGTGCGTTAAAGTATTTTTTAAACTCCAAAATTAATTTATTAACCACAAATGATAATTCTACCACAAAAAATTTAGATAATCTAACTATTTCAAATAATTATACTGAAGGTGTATCTAAAATTCCGCATCTTATAGAAATTACTGATTTTGAAAAAGAAGTTGTTGTATTAGTAAATCAACAGCGAGCCAAATACGGACTTAATGAACTTACATTGGATATTCCTCTTAGTTATATTGCAGATCAAAAATCTTTGGATATGCAAGAATTTTATTATTTTGAACATAAAAGCCCTACATATGGAACACCGTATAATATGGTACATTCATTTGGATTAAAATATGGTGTTGTTGGAGAAAATCTTGCCAAAGGACATAAAACTCCAAGCGAAGTAGTTGATGCCTGGATGTATAGCTCATCACATAGGGCCAATATACTAAATCCTTCTTTTGAACTAATTGGTGTAGGTCATCAAGAGGATCAAAATGTTTGGACACAACTTTTTGTTTATTAATTTAAAGTATATAAATCCAAAATACAAAACAAATTTTATCCTTGATTTATTCTACCTATACAAAGCTCCACTCATCATATATAATAAATATAACATTTATTTTTTAAGGAAGTGAGTTAATGATAGAGCTAGAACAATTAAAGTTATCTTTACTAGATTATAAGGACAAAATAAAAGAAATGGGGCGGTCTCTTTGACGTTACTAATGTACAAAAGCGCATACAAGAATTAGAATTAATATCTATTGCTCCAGATTTTTGGCAGGATTCTAAAAATGCCCAAAATATTTTGCAAGAATTAAAAGACAATAAAGAAATAATTTTTAAATATAAAAAACTATTTAATATGTATGAAGATGTTATGATTCTAATTGATATGAGCCTAGAAGAAAATGATAGCAGTATGAGCGAAGAAGCTATATCCGATGCAAATAAATTTAAGGAATTTTATAATGAATTAAGGACTAATACTCTTTTAGACGGTGAATATGACAAAAATGATGCTATCATTTCTTTACATGCCGGAGCCGGCGGTACCGAAGCATGTGATTGGAATAATATGCTTCTTCGTATGTATACTAGATGGGCTGAAAAACGTGGTTTTAAATATAAATTATTAGATCTCTTAGACGGTGAAGAGGCTGGCGTTAAATCTGCTACTTTAGAAATTTGTGGTACAAATGCTTATGGTTACTTAAAATCCGAAAAAGGAATCCATAGATTAGTTAGAATATCACCCTTTGATAGCGGGGCTAGAAGGCATACCTCCTTTGCCTCACTAGATGTTATGCCCAAGATAGACAATACAGCAGAAATTGAAATAAATCCTGATGATTTACAAATAGATACCTATCGCTCTTCCGGTGCAGGTGGCCAACACGTTAATACTACCGATTCGGCTGTTCGTATTACTCATAAGTCCACCGGCATTGTTGTTCAGTGTCAAAATGAACGGTCTCAAATTCAAAATCGTGAAACCTGTATGAAAATGTTAGCTTCCAAATTATTATATAAACAACATCAAGAACAATTACAAAAAATTGATCAAATTCGTGGTGAAAAAAAAGAGATTGCATGGGGCAGTCAAATACGTTCTTACGTTTTTCATCCATATAATATGGTAAAAGATCACCGTACTAATCAAGAAACTGGAAATACTAACGCTGTTATGGATGGAGATATCGACCCTTTTATAAATGCATATTTAGCTTGGCTAAAATCATAATTTTTTTTGTTTTTGGAACCTTGACAAGTATTTCCCCATATAATGTATTAATAATACATTAAGGGGGTTACTGATATGATAGAGTTATTAGATAAGTATTATCATTTAAAACAAAAGGAACTTGCTATTAAACAAGAAATAGTTTTGTTAAGAGATCAAATAATTAATGAATTAAATGAAAATGACACTTATACATTCGAACAGGATGGATATCGAGCCGAAATAAAATATATGCATCAAGTTACTCCAGAATTTATAGAATTTCTAAAATTAAATTACTGCACTAGTTTTATAAAAGAAACTGCCAGTATAGAATCCTATCATATTTTGAAAGATGTGTACCATTTTACGGCCGAAGAACAGGCTCGATATTATCAATTAAAAGATACGCCTTATTTATACGTCAGACGCATTTAACTATTTCCTCCTTAATTTGGAGGATTTTTTTATGGCCATTATTACCAATAGTACATATTAATTCATAAATTATTTTTGATATCTTTAGCAATTTTGTCAGTATACTTTTATCCAAATTATTGGTAAAATAATATATATTAATTATAGTTTATTATAATTTTTTTTATTCATACAATTATGGAGGCGATACTTTGAAATTACTAAAAAAGTGTTTATTGATTAGCTGTACATTGTTTTTAGGTTTACCTTCTTTTGGCGGTATCCAGGCTAGTACTTTACCACCAGAAATTCAAGCCGAAAAATCTTCGTTCGATACATTTCCTAGTATAATAGAAAAATACGATACAAAAATAATTACCCAAGTTAATGATCATGAGCAGTTGATTCAATCTATAGCTATTCCTTTAGAACCGTTTACTTTGTCCAAAGGTGAAACTAAAGAATTTGAAATCCCGGCGGATTTAGTTAGAGTTATGTCTTCTTTTCATAGATTCGATGTCTTTGGATCCGGATATAAAAGTACCGATTTTATAAAAGGTATTTCACCTACCAAAGGAAATCAAGGCAAAGTCTCTTCTCCATGGTTCGGCGATACTAATTATCAAATTAGACCAACCACTTTCGAAATCAATCATCTAGACGAATTAGCTCGTGGTGATCAAGCCTATACAGGATATAAATTTTTATTTACTGGCCCTGTTACTGTAAACTCCATGAGACTTTTTATTCAAAATGGTCTATCCATGAAAATGGACACCACAGCATGGGAAACTCTCGGCGGCGATCTACCTATTTTAGATGGGATCACTTTAACTGTAGATGCAACAAATAGACTAAGTTTAGAGGGCATAACAGAATTTGAAAACGATAAATTTAAACGCTTATATGCCAACCCTCTTGGCGCACCCGACGGCGACAAAGTTGCTAGAGAATATTTTGTAGACAAAGATTTTTTACCTGGCAGACAAATTTATAAATTCGCACCATCATTAGAAATAGGATATAATGCTAACGATCCTAAACTAAGAGAAGATCCCAATAGACCAAGTTATGCTACATATGATACATTAGATAAAATTTTTTCTACTGGATCCCAAGGTAAAATCAATACATTTGATACTTTATTCGGAAAAGATTTAGAATATGTAATATGCTTTGACGAATGGCCTAGTTGGTATGTTGAAGGTCTAAATAATGGAAAAGGGACACCCGGCGTAAACAACTTCGATGCTGCCGCCGACTTAGTGGCTCAATACGTTTCCAAATACGATGATTATTTAGATGGACGTGGCCCAAAATGGATTGAAGTAAAAAATGAATCTTCTATCTCCAATGAATGGTCTCATCACAGCAACCCAATACTTGGTTATGGTTGGGACGTTTTAGCGGATTTCCATAACAAAACAGCTATTGCAATAAAAGAATTAAGTCCCGAAACTTTAGTTGGTGGTTCAACCGCTGCATGGATGGCTCTAGACAATAACAATTTCCAAGAAGCACAAAATCATCTGACATTTATAGATCAAACTGCTAATGCACTCGATTTCTATTCCTACCATTTTTATGAGAGTAAAGATTTAGTACTAAACGATCTTTCTGTAAATTATGGTGGATACTTAACCGGTCGTCTAGAAGCAGATTTAGATTTACTTCGAAATCACATGATAAACACAAATAACGTTAAGCCTATGGTAATATCCGAAACAGGTACGCTACATAGTGGTCCAACAGATCCGGATTATTGGATCAAGATTAAAAATCATAATTCGTACATGGTAAGATACATGAATCGTGCCCATGAATTTGATATCGTAGTTCCTTTTATAATTCCAGCCATGTGGTGGGAAAAAGACGCTCCCGAAGGACTATGGGCTTATAATAAATATGGTCAACTTTACGCTGATGCAGAATTTGGCCTTACGCCAATGAAATACTTTATTGAAATGTGGGACGAATATAACGGCAGCTTATTACCTGTTTCAACTCATCAAGTCAATGATAATGTCTTTGCCCATAGTGCACAAGACGGCAATGTAATTTATGTAGCCGTAACAAACATGCATCCGCAAAGAGCGTATTTCGATATCAATCTATTAGTTGATGATGAAAAAATTGAAAAAATCGAACGTACTTCTCTATACCTTGATCTTGGCAAATTACATTTTATAGACAATGAGCCGTTAAATAGTTTAGATAACATCTTTATGCATGTTGAAGAAACTAGCGTAATAAAAATTACCTTAAATGAATCTCTATCCATTAATTCTACGTTAACACAAATGACTTATTATGGTGACAAAATGTTGCAGAACAGCGGTTCTACTGCTAACTTTGTAATTAAAACTCCTAACACTAACGTTCAATCCAGTATTCTAAGAGTATCTTTAGGTCGAAATGGCGGATTCAATGTACCTCTTAACGTTTCCATCAATGGCCACAATTTTGGTGCTTATGACATGTCTTATACTAACAAATCGGATAGATATTTCGGATATGTAGATTTCATCGTCCCAACTAGTATCTTACAATCGGAAAATAATATTAATGTCAATGTCTCACAAACTGGTGGAAAAATTTCTACTGTTGCTTTAATTAATCTTGAAAAATAATAAATATCCATACTAACTCTTAACTGCTACTTATGTTTTTTAAAAGTAGCAGTTTTTTTATACATTCAATGATTTAAATTAGAGTATTAACTGCATTAAATGACAACATAATCTTCTTATAGTCATTCTAAATCTCCAAAATGTTACAGCTAATACTTGTTCTATATATACTATTTTATACATATATATTATAATAGAACATTAAAATTTTTTATAGAAAGGATAGAAAAAATGGTACATATTTTTATAATTGCTAGTACAATACTTTTTATTAGCACTATTGTTTTAACGTATATCTCTGCAAAACAACAAACTAATAGATATACTAACCTTATTCAAACCTTACCTATTGTGGCCGTAGCATTGTCGATTCCTCAAGCTTTTTTAGTATTTTACAAAGTCCCTTTTGATATTATAACCACTGTTTTATGGATTTTAGTTTTATTAATTTTACTTCAGAAAGTTATTATTCCACATAAAGTATTTGTGTTTTTATTCTGCGTAACATTATTTATGCATTATGCATTCCATTTTTATTATTTATTTTATTAATACAGTCGGCCACTATTATTCGTAGTGGCCCATTTTATTGTTTATTTAGTTTGCTTAAAAACTTCCATGTCTGGACAAATTCCTGCAATTTTTTGAATTCCTCTCTGAATTGCATCTTTCGAGTTATTCCAAGGTTTGTCAGCATTGCTATAATCATTTTTGTCTACAAACCATTCTACTTCAGCCTGAATCCTTTTTATAGATTCTAATAACATTTTTTTGCTTTGCTCATAAAAGTCATCTTTTTCTTTATCTCGTAAATGCATCGGTGCTTGCTTTAATATCTCATTAAAATGGACTAAGCAAAATCCTTTGCTATCCAAAAACATCTGCTTAAAATCATCACTACTATTATACAAATAAAAAAATGTTGATATATATCTACTCATATCCACATCCAACTTATTACATATAAAACATGAATTAATCCGTTCTTCTATTGCTTCGCTTACCTCATTAACCGGCGGGGTAGTGCCTTTTAACCTTTCTATAAACGTAGTTTTGGGCAATATATTTTTATTTAAAAGCTTGTCCAATGATTTATATAAATTCTTATAATGTGTCGATAAAATTAATCCCATCCCTAGCCTGTTACCATAATCATATAATTTTTTATAATGATGACTACAAAATCCCATTTGATCCGTTATATCTCTGAAATCAGACTGCATATAAGAATTTCCTAAAGTAAAACTTATAGCTTCTCTTTCCAGTTTATTATAAATAACACAAAGCGGACATTCTGTTTTTTCTTCAAATGCCTCTGTTAATGGTATAGTATATATCGTTTCTTTCATCATTCACCTCATTTTCTTTTATATGTTTGAATATATTATAGCATCTTTTTACTAAAATTATTAGTGGCCTATAATATTTTACCAATTTCAAGTATCATAATATTTGTGTTATCAAACTTTGTTTTATGGAGGTTAATATGAAACCTAATATAATATTTTTCTTAACCGATGATCAACGTTATGATACTTTTGGATTTATGGGTAATCACATAGTTTATACTCCAAATCTAGATCATCTAGCAAGTGAATCTGCTAAGTTTAGTAACGCTTTCCATGTAGCTCCTATTTGTATGCCATCACGTGCTACTATGCAACTTGGAAAGTATATTGCTCAACATAATTGTGGATTCGATTTGCCCACTGACTATACTATTACAAGCGAAGAATATGAAGAATCTTATCCTGTCTTACTACATGAAAATGGTTATTTTACCGGCTTTATTGGTAAATTCGGATTTCCAATTGCAAATGTAAAAGCTCATAATGGCGGCCGAGAAATTCACCCTAACAGTCCTCCAGATAATCCCTATTATAAGGTAGAACGTGGCTTTAGTGAAGAAGAGCTTGCTCCACAATTTTTTGATATTTGGAACGGTTCATCCTCTAATTTGAGATATTTCCCAGATAAAAATAATAAATTTAATGGCTACGACAATAAATGGAATGATGATCACCTCAGCATGTTTAATGCTCACCAAGCTGGTGCATTTCTAGAAAAGGCCAAAGAATCTAGTAAACCCTTTATGCTATCCCTTAGCTTTAAGGCCCCACATCGTCCGCATACAGCTAGCCCAAAATGGGTCGAATTCTATAAAGATACTCATATAGAAAGAATGGCCAATGATAAACCAGAATATTTTGCTGTCCTTCCTGAAGTAGTAAGAACTCACAGCCGTAACGCTAATGAATACTGGGGCGGTCATAGAGCAAACTTTAAACCTTGGAAAGACGAAGAAGTTTTTCAACATGATTTTAAAAATTATTATGGTTTAATCTCTGGTGTCGACGAAGCTGTCGGTAATATTCGTCACAAACTAGATGAATTAGGATTAGCCGAAAATACAATTATAATATACACATCCGATAATGGTTACTTTTGCGGTTCCAAACAACTCGGTGGTAAAGAATTACTATACGAAGAATCAATTAAAGCTCCTCTTATAATTTACGATCCAAGAAATAAAACAGATCAATGGGTTGATGGTCTCGTTTCTACAGTTGATATTTGTCCGACCATTCTAGATTATGCTGGCATATCAAAAACGGCCGACATGTTCGGTGACAGCGTAATTCCGCTTATTAATGGATCCAAAGACGAAATCCATGATGCTGTTTACGGCGAAAATGATTTTAACGACAATTATATTGATATTGATAATCATCCAGATCCGGATAACTATCAATCTATCCATTCGAAATATGTTAGAACGAAAGATTTCAAATATGTACGTTATCATTTATGTCATCCTATCGTCGAAGAAATGTGGGATATCAAAAATGATCCTTTAGAAACAAATAATTTAGTTGGTAATCCAAAATACGAAGATAAGCTTAACGAGATGCGTAAAATGTTAAACACTTTTATTCAAGAAACTACCGTACCAGTTAATTAATAACTTCATTATAATCCGAACTATAAAGATAAGCTTAGCGAAATGCCTAGGCTGTAAAATACCTTTTTATTCAAGAAACTACCGTATCGATCGATTAATAACTTCATTATAATCCGAATTATAAAGGTAAGCTTAACGAAATGCTTAGGCTGAAAAATACCTTTTTATTCAATAAACTACCGTACCGGTTGATTAATAACTTCATTAACAAAGAGTTAAATTTTAAATTAAGGAGTGTTATAAAAAATGATTGTAAATCCAAATATTTTTCCTGGCGAAGGTTATGCTGATCCACATGCTGTAATTCATGATGGGCGTGTTTATTTGTTTTGTGGCCGAGATAAAAGTTCTCGTATAGAAGATTTTTGTAGAATGCACAAATGGAGTATTATTTCCTCTGACGATCTTATAAATTGGCAATATGAAGCCGATATCTTGCCAAAAGATACTTATATCGGTGAACAGGATAATTGTTTTGCTGGTCACATCGTTAAAAAAGGTGATACTTTTTATTGGTATTTTTCAAATTTAACACACAGTATTGGTGTAATGACCTCTAAGTCTCCAACCGGGCCGTTTGTAGATGCTTTAGGAAAACCTCTTATTCCAGATAAATTTGCTAGAACCAAATCCTACGACCCATGCGTATATGAAGAAAATGGAAAATATACTTTATTTTTTGGTGCTGGCAAATATTATTGTGTAGAATTAGGCGATGACATGTTATCCTTAGCTAGTGCTCCCGAACCAATAGACGTTGTTGATGACCATGGTAAGAATGTCGGCATGGGCGATAAATCTACTGTCTTTAAGCACATGAATCATTATTATTTGGCCAGCGGTAATAAATACGCTATGTCCGATAATTTAAAAGGTCCTTATAAATTTGTCGGAACTTTTCCGGGAGGTCATCATAATGACTTCTTTATCTTCAATGGAAAACCTTATTTATCCTATGAAATGCATGATGTTAATATTTATTATCGTGGCATAGCTGTAACCAGTTTAGAGTTTGCCGAAGATGGCAAATTAGTTTTACATTCAGATAATCATCCAGATTTCTTTAGCTTCAAAACTTGGGATTTTAAGAATAATACTGATTCTTGGTTTTTAACCGACGGTAATGACGCTATCCATGAACAGGATGGAATTAAATACACTCTTAACAGCTATATAGGTGTACGAAGTCCCGTATTCCCACGCCTTGCAATGTACACAGATTATGTATTAAAAGTTACTCTAGAAAATCACAATAAGGACGTAAAACTCAAAGTTTTAATTGATACAGTACGCAGCATGAAAGGATTTGCAAAAGATCCGAATATCTTCACACATTCTACAACATTAGACTTGGAAGAAGGCACAAAAACTTATGCAATAGCCGAAATTCATGAATCCGATGCACATTTAAGATGTGTCCGAATATTTGCTGCAGGACCAGAAGATCAAGGCCAAATTAGCATTAAGCATATCGAATTTATTCCAGCATAAATAGTATAATCGAAATTCATGAAGTCGATTTGCATTTAAGATGCGTCAGAATATTTGCTACAGGACCAGAAGATCAAGACCAAATTAGCATTAAGCATATCGAATTTATTCCAGCATAAATAGTAACCGAAATTCATGAAGTCGATTTGCATTTAAGATGCGTCAGAATATTTGCTACAGGACCAGAAGATCAAGGCCAAATTAGCATTAAGCATATCGAATTTATTCCAGCATAAATAGTAACCGAAATTCATGAAGTCGATTTGCATTTAAGATGCGTCAGAATATTTGCTACAGAATCGGAAGATCAGTGTCAAATTAGCATTAAGCATTTCGAATTTATTTCAGCATAAAAATTTTTAAAGTAAAGCTATTTGTACATCACAGGATGACTTATAGCTTTATTTTATTTTAAATTTAATATATATTGTATTATATTTTTTAATATGCTATACTATTTAGCATATATAATTTAAAGAGAAAGCGAGGAAAATTATTGATAAAATTATTAGAGATGCAAAATGTAACAAAAGTTTTCCCTGGAGTCGTAGCTCTAGGTAACGTCAGCTTAGACCTAAATTATGGCGAAGTTCATGCTATATGTGGCGAAAACGGCGCAGGTAAATCTACACTAATGAAAATACTATCCGGAGTATATAAAGCCACAGTAGGCAAAATAATTTTTGAAGGTCATCCGATTATTTTAAATAATACAAGATCTGCCCAGCAATTAGGCATTAGTATCATTTTTCAAGAATTTAATTTGTGTGAACATCTTAGCATTTCGGATAATATTTGGTTAGATAGACAGCCTAAAAAATTTGGTTTTATTAATGATAAAAAAATGCACCAAATGACTTCTGAAATATTATCCGAACTTGGTTTATCTATCGATCCAAGAACTTTGGTAAATAATCTAAGCGTTTCCGAGCAACAAATGGTGGAAATCGCTAGGGCTATTTCTTTTGATTCGAAAATCTTGGTTTTGGATGAGCCTACTGCTACACTAACAGATCTGGAAATAGATAACTTATTTGATGTCATATTTAAGCTAAAAGCCAAAGGTGTTGGCATGTTTTATATATCTCATCGCTTAGATGAATTGTCCAAAATTGCAGATCGAGTCTCTGTTATCCGTAATGGCCAACATATCACTACTCGAAATTTTCAGGACATTACTCTTGATGATATCGTTTCTTTAATGGTTGGTCGCCCTTTCGCAGATAAATATCCTAAATTTAATCGTCATATTTCTCAAGTTAAACTTCATGTCAAAGAACTTAAAAACTCTACAGTACATATCAAAGATTTAACAGTAAAATCTGGTGAAATACTTGCTTTAGCTGGCCTTATAGGTTCGGGTCGAACCGAATTGGCTAGAGCTTTATTTGGTGTCGATTATGCTGAAATAAAAGACGTAACTTTAGACGGCTATCCTGCCGACTTCAAAGATCCTCAATCTTCTATTAAATCCGGTCTCGGCTATATTACTGAAGATAGAAAAAAGGACGGTTTGGCCCTTAACATGAATGTAGAAGAAAATATCAACTTGGCTCATATTCCTAATTTGTCATCCTATGGCTTCTTTTCCGAAACAAGAGCTAAACAAAATGCTACAAAGTACATTACGAATCTTAAAATAAAAACCTTTAGTATATATCAACCAGTGAATACTTTATCTGGTGGTAATCAACAAAAAATTGTCCTTGCTAAATGGTTATCCAACGATATAAAAATCTTAATTTTTGATGAACCCACTCGAGGAATTGATGTTGGGGCCAAATACGAAGTTTACGAATTAATAAATAAATTATCCTCGACAGGAATAGGCATAATAATGATTTCATCCGACCTTCCAGAAATCCTAGGCATGAGCGATAGAATATTAGTCATGAAAGATGGTTCTATCACAGGAGAATTGGATACAAAAACAGCTACACAAGAAGCAATTTTAAATTTAGCAATTTAGAAAGGAGTTAAAATTTTGAATAAACATCACAATAGGCATACGCCAGATCTATTAAGTCAAGGATTAGTATTTGGTGTTTTAATTTGCCTTACTTTATTATTTACTGTATTCACAGGAGGCAAGTTTATCAAAGTAACAAATTTAATAACCATAGTAAGCCAAGTAGTCCCATACGCATTATTAGGATTTGGGATGACATTTGTCTTAATTATTGGTGGTATAGATTTATCAGTCGGTTCTATTTTAGGATTTGGTGGCATAATCTGTGCTAAAATGATTACTCTCGGCATACCTATATGGCTATCCATAATAATATCATTATGCTTTGGAGCACTAGTTGGATTTATAAACGGTTACTGCGTAACAAAATTATCCGTAGTTCCATTTATAGTTACATTAGGTACTCAATTTGCTTTTAGAGGATTAACCCAACTTATAGGCGATGGAAAACCCGTTTCTATTCAAGCCATGAAAAATAAAGCTGTAGTAACACAATTTATCTGGCTCGGCAATGGAGAAATTTTCGGCATTCCTGTCCCTATAATTATCATGATAATCACAGGTATAATACTAGGAATTTTATTATCTAAAACAGCTTACGGCAGACGTGTTTATGCTGTCGGTTCTAATGAAGAAGCCGCTAGATTATCTGGAATAAATATAATAAATACCAAATTGATAGCATACATAATTTCCGGATTAACTTCAACTATAGCTGGTATATTGTTAGCCGCTAAACTAGCTTCAGCTCAATCAAACGCAGGGACAGGTTATGAATTAGAAGGCATCGCCGTAGCCGTAATTGGTGGCACATCTGTAACTGGCGGTGTCGGCGGAATCCTTGGCACAGTGATTGGTTCTTTCATCATGGGTGTACTTAGAAATGGCTTAAATTTATTAAAAGTCAATGCTTTTATCCAAATGATTGTTATCGGCTCTATTATCGTCCTAAGTGTTTGGTATGACACCCATCGTCGCAAAAAAATTCAACTGTAATAGTAACAGCAAAAATATTTAAGAAAAATTATTTAAGGAGAGATTATTTATGAAAAAAAATTACTACTAATTTTCTTAGTAGCAACTATGTTACTATTTCCAGGCTGTTCATCCGAAACAGACTCTCAAAATGAGACTATACAAATAGCTTTAGTTACAAAAATGGTGGATTCTCCTTATTGGCAAACATTGACACTCCCCACGCCTAACGGCGTGGGATTCTAAAGTGATTAAGGGACAAATTCATTTCTGCTAGTCCGGTCTGACCTTTAGGGGATGTCATTACCCTTCGTACAACAGGACATATAGTCTTGTATGCTGATACACTTTTACCATGTATCCGAGACTGAGTCTTTAAGCAATCGTTTTAACGACTTTTTCTTGTCGTGTTTCACTTTAGAAACATTTTCGGTGCATTGAATATTTTACGTTAGAAATGACTACTCCTAGCAACCATCTATATTCAGTTGTATCTATAGTGTATCCAAAAAACAAAAGATATTAACGTCTTTTGAAAAAAATTTTTAATAGCCTTATATCCCCATAGCTACAGGGCTTTACGGCTTATCTGGTAAAAACTGCGACCGAAAAAAAGCGACCGAACTTGGCAATGTAGAAATTATACATCTTGGTCCGGCCATAGAATCAGATATTAATACTCAAGTTTCAATTATAGAGAACAGGTATTATCGACGAATATGATGGCATTATTTTGGCCGCTTGCGATAAAGATGCTTTAATCATACCCGTAGAAAAAGCTATAGCTGCAGAAATGCCTGTTGTCATGATTGATTCCGGATTATCCACTCCAGTTTACGATGCATTTCTTTCTACTAACAATATCCCAGTCGGTGCAAACTGCGCCGATGTTTTGGTTAACCTAATCGGTGGCGCTGGGAAAATAGGTATAATCAATTTCGCCACAGGTACCTCGACTACTATCGATCGTGAAATCGGATTTATAAATCAAATAGAATCCAAATATCCAAACATAGAAATAGTTGGTATACAATACTGTGATTCCGATCCTATTAAAGTAGCAAACCAAGCCACCGACATGATCGTTGCTGAATCTGACTTAAAAGACCTTTGGGGCGTTAACGATCAAGCCACCATTGGTGTGGTCAACGCTGTCTCAGTCCTAAACAAAGTTAGAGAAATTTTTGTCGTTGGTTTTGACAATTCTGCAGACATCATTGCTGGCTTAAAGTCCAGAACCATACAAGGTACAGCTGTACAAATGCCTACTGTAATGGGATCAGAAGGAGTTCAAACAATTATTGATATTTTAAACGGAACTCCTCCTGATTCTAAAGAAGTTGATACTGGCGTGGTAATGGTCACTTTAGATAATTTCAATGACGAAGTTTCTCAAGCTGCTCCATTTATAATTTAAGGAGCACTTATTTTGACAAGCAAATTATCATTAGTTTTATTAACGTTAAATATAGTCATGTTGCTAGTTTGTTCATTATCACCCACATCAGCAATTATAAACTATGATCTAATACGAATAGCTTTAGTCACAAAGCTTAGGTAAGGAAGCCCTCGCCTTTAGGCGTAGGGAGGAATTGCCCAAACTCCTTGCATTACTTTCTTTTTTATGATATAACTATCTGGACAAGAAAATAGTTTCGTTACAAATGTAAATCATAATGTAGCAAAGGCACTTGTCAATTTTGCAGATAAAGA
>LNZM01000127.1 GCA_002007295.1 Candidatus Epulonipiscioides saccharophilum
CTTCATTATATATGATTAAAATTAAAGGAGATGAATACAGAAATGTTTATTGAATTAGAAAATCGTAGTTTAACAGTTGATCAAGCAATTAACGCAGGATTTAGTCACGCCGGATATGCTAAAATAGAAGAGATGGAATTTTTAGAAGATGTTCGAAAAATGTGTGAAGTAAATAAATGTGGAAAATATAATACAACCTGGTCATGTCCGCCAGCATGTGGAACGTTAGAAGCAGTGACCGATCGAGTAAAAAAATATGATTATGCTATGATATTGCAAGCCACCGAAGACATGGAAGACGCTTATGATTGGGAGGCTATACAAAGAGCTCAAAAAAGATGCGGCGAAAGCTTAAGAAAATTAGTAAAGGAATTGAAAAATAATAATGTTGATGTTTTAGGCATGGGCGCTGGCGGTTGTGATAAATGTAAAGGCAAAGAATTAAATTGTACTTATCCGAATAATCCATGTAGATTCCCTGACGAATTAAGTTTTAGCATGGAAGCATGCGGATTATTTGTTAGCAGAGAATGTGAAAAAGCGGGAATGAAATATTATTATGGACCAAATACCATGACTATCAACGCTACAATATTTGTCAAAGAAAACGAATAAATAGTATTTTGATTATATGCACGCTTTCTCCTCCCATACAAATTTTTGTTACTTCAAGGTAAATCAATTCACATGAGAAACTACAACTAAAAGTCACGCATTCTCCCTCCGTCAGCTGCGCTGACACCTCCCCCGCAATTTTATAACAAGCCATGCAACAATATTTGTAAAAGAAAATCGTTAAATGATAACTTTTTTTTGAAAATTTTGGGCACACTAGAACTAAATTAATTTAGTGGAGGAATCATGCTATGACATTTAGTAGAGATTGGATTTGTGATCCAGAAATTTTCAGTGTGAATAGATTGAAAGCACATACGTATTTTCAGAGTTATATACCTAAGAAAAACGGTTCTGACGTAACCGAAATGGAAATGAGTTTACGGGGGATGTGGTATTTTAAATATTATGAAAACCTAGAAGATTTAGGAGTCCCCCGAGCAAGCGTTGATATCAGCTGCAAAAGTTGGGGCCAAATCAAAGTGCCATCTCACATACAGTTACAAGGATTTGATCGACCACATTATGTTAATAGGATGTACCCATGGGATGGGGTTGAAGAAATATCGCACCCGAATGTTCCGAAATATTTTAATCCAGTAGGAGTTTATGTAAAATATTTTAAATTAAATAAAGATTGGAACTTAGATGATAGGACCGTTATTAGTTTTCTAGGGGTTGAATCTGGTTTTGCTCTTTGGCTGAATGGAAAATTTATAGGTTACAGTGAAGATACGTTTACAACCAGCGAGTTTGATATAACAGACTTTATTAAAGAGGGCGAAAATAAACTTTATATGGAAGTCTATAAGTTTACAACCGGTAGCTGGATGGAAGATCAAGATTTTTGGCGATTTAGTGGAATATTCAGAGATGTTTATTTGTATCGAACCGCAAAGACTTATATAGAAGATTTTAATATAAAGGCTACACCGAAAAATCCTCTCGAAAGTAATATCGGTGATTTGGCAATCAATTTATCCGTAGTCGGTGAAGGTGATTTTAAAATTTTTGCCGGTATTTATGAGAAAGAACACCTACTCAGTACGTATGAATTAAAAAAGGTTGCAGCCGGTCAATATGCGGTAGAAGTAGTTATGAATAATATAAAATTATGGAGTAGTGAAGCTCCAAATATGTATGAAGTACTTTTTGCTTTAAAGAGCGATAAAGATAAATTAATACAAGTGGTACCATACAAATTTGGATTTAGGGAAATTAAAATAATAGATAAGATCATTTATATAAATGGAAAGCGGATAGTATTTAATGGAGTCAACAGACATGAATTTAGTCATGTAAATGGCCGTGCGGTCACTTATGATGAAATGCTCTGGGACGTAATTCAAATGAAAAGGCACAATATAAATGCAGTCCGAACATCACATTATCCGAATCACCCGGTGTTTTACGATTTATGTGATGAATATGGAATCTACGTATTAGATGAAGTTAACTTAGAAGCGCATGGAACATGGAAATACAATATAAAAGAGTTTCAAGAAAATGCACTGCCGGGTAATAATGTACTTTGGACTGCAGCCGTAGTTGATCGGACTGCTTCAATGTATGAAAGGGATAAGAATCATCCAAGTGTAATAATATGGTCCCTAGGAAATGAATCCTATGCTGGAGAAAATTTTAGGGAGATGAAGAAATATATAACTGATAGAGATAGTCGCCCAGTCCATTATGAAGGAACATGCCACGCACCAGGATTTAAAGACGTATCAGATATAGAAAGTCATATGTACACAACTAATGTTGATGCGTATTTTGAAAAAGAATACGATAAGCCATTTATATTGTGTGAGTATGCTCATGCTATGGGTAATTCATGTGGAGCCTTACACAAGTATATAGATTTAACTAAAAAATATCCAAGTTATCAGGGCGGATTTATTTGGGACTACATTGATCAAAGCATCCTAACTAAGGATAGATACGGAAATGAATATTTAGCTTATGGCGGAGACTTTGGCGACAGGCCAAATGATGAAAATTTCTGTGTAAACGGATTAATATTTGGTGATCGAAAACTTAGTCCAAAAATGGAGAATGTAAAACATTGCTATCAATATATAGAAATCACGCCGAATAAAACGGAGGTGAATATTAAAAATAATTATTTATTTACGGATCTAAAGAATTTCGAATTTCGAGCTAGCATAGCTGTGGATGGGGAAGTGATCGAATCCGAAAGGTTGGAGGTAGAATTAAAACCGGGGGAGGAGAAAGTTTTCCAGTTGCCATTTATTCAGCCGATATTAATAGGTGAGATCTTGATAACGGTAGAAGCCACGTTAAAGGAAAGTACGAAGTGGGAAAAAGCCGGCTATGAAGTAGCATTTGGCCAATTTATTTACAAAGAGAATATTGATGCAGTAAATTCAGACGAAGATAACGAGGATAAAATCAAAAAAAGCCATGAATTACGAATAGAAAACTCAGAAATTAATATAGGAGTATACGGGCAAGGATTTTCATATATGTTTGCGAGAAAGAAAGCGGAATTTACGTCAATGAGAATCGGAAACCAAGAAATGCTAACGCACACACCAAGGCCGAATTTTTGGAGGGCATCGACAGACAATGATAGAGGGAATGGGATGGACTATAACTGTGCGATATGGCAAGTAGCGGGCAAGAACGCTAGAGTTCGACAAGTAACATTTACGAATGAAGGTGACCATGTAAAAATACAATATACGTATGGATTAGCAGCGGTGGAAACAATCTGTTATGTAAGTTATTTAATATATGAGGATGGATCCATAAGAGTGGAGTATGAGTATAAAGGAAAAGAGGGATTACCGAAGATACCGGAAGTAGGAATGATATGGGGATTCATCCCAGAATTAAGAAATATTTCATGGTATGGATATGGCAAAGAAGACAACTATGCGGACACAATAAATCGGGCCAAAATAGGAGTATATAGAACAACGGTGTTAGAAAATGTACAACCGTATGTAATACCGCAAGAAACAGGAAATAAAAGCGGAGTAAGATGGATGACAATAACAGACGATCAAGGTGTAGGTATAAAAATATCGGATAAAAATTTATTAGAAATATCAGCATTACCATATACGCCGATCCAACTAGAAGAAGCAAATCACCATTATAAGTTACCGGCCGTGTACGACACATTTGTAAGAGTAAATCATCGACAGATGGGTGTAGGTGGCGACAACAG
Source organism: Candidatus Epulonipiscioides saccharophilum (assembly GCA_002007295.1). Taxonomy (GTDB): domain Bacteria; phylum Bacillota; class Clostridia; order Lachnospirales; family Cellulosilyticaceae; genus Epulonipiscioides; species Epulonipiscioides saccharophilum. The sequence continues at coordinate 3,815 of LNZM01000127.1, forward strand.
TTGGGGTGCGCCGGTGCACGAAGAGTATACTATTGCTAGCAATGAGGATATAAAATATTCTTATAAGATAGAAATATGTCTTCCATAGACTTTTTGCCATCGAGGTAACAAAAATTTTTATGCACGCTTTCTCCCTCCAACTCCCTCCAACTCCCTCCGTCACTTCGTGACACCTCCTCCACAATTTTGTGAAAACTGACTGAGGCACAACGTAGCGAAACAGACTGAAGGGAAATTGCCCTGCTCCCCTTCCAGGGGCATAGGCGGGAACTTAAGAATCTTTTGGCGAAGCGAACTAAGGGTGCGGGCAACCTGCTCTAAAGCCTCTCCGCCATAGATCTCCTTTTAAGAGAGCTGTCACGCAGTGACTGAGAGGTTGTGGACGATAAACTAATGGGAAATTGCAAGGGGATATCGTACTAACAACCTAAAAGTCAATTAACATTCAATGTGTTAGTAATATTTGAAATGAATGATGAAACATAAAATAATGCAACTTTAGCGAGTGTTATAGCAAAAATCCCGGGGTATATACAAAAAATTATGCCAAAAATGAATATGTCCGAACGATAAACTTGCAAATAAAAGTTGAATATTAAGAAATGCAGTGAAAATTATTTATCTAAATAAGGTAAGTTGGCTTTAAATAGTACATATCTAAAAGAAAAAGTGCTAAAATTGGAAAATTATTTTCGCTAAGCATTCGGAAAATGAAAGTTAAAAATGTATGTATTGCACGAAATGCAGAGTTAATAGCAAAATTTTCGGGGTATATACAAAAAATTATGCCAAAAATGAATATGTCCGAACGATAAACTTGCAAATAAAAGTTGAATATTAAGAAATGCAGTGAAAATTATTTATCTAAATAAGGTAAGTCGGCTTTAAATAGTACATATCTAAAAGAAAAAGTGCTAAAATTGGAAAATTATTTTCGCTAAGCATTCGAAAAATGAAAGTTAAAAATGTATGTATTGCATGAAATGCAGAGTTAATAGCAAAATTTTCGGGGTATATACAAAAAATTACGCAAAAAATGAATAATTCTTCAACTCGCCCCGTCACTTTGTGACATCTCCCTCGGAGAGGGAGGCAGGAGGCACCGCTGTCCCGCAATTTTGTGACTTCTTAAGTTCCCTGCTATGCCTTCCATGGGAGCTGTCAGCGAAGCTGACTGAGAGGTTCTCATGGTGAGGTGATGTTGCTCCGTAATTTTCCTCCCTTTTTGATTTAAAAGCTTTAGATGCGTAACTCCATTCATTGTTAATGCGACATCCCCTTGAAATTTTTCTCTCAGTTTGTTTCGCTACGGAGCGACAACCTCTATTAGTTTGCTCTTGATCTTTGCCTTCCATACGATAGGGTTAATACCAGGCCAAACGCATGTATGTATTTTTTACTAAAAATTACCCTTTTCCTTGATCCTATTATTTAGCTAAGTTCAAGTGCTACGGGCAAGTGCGCAAATTCTTTTATTTTAAAATTTGAATGTTCATGCTCTTATTCCGTCATCTAACGACAGATCTCTGCGACAGCTCCATGTATGGAGGTTAGGGGTATCGTTTCCCCGTAATTTTATTTTTGGGCAAAAAAAAACCACCTCTTGGTGGGTATGTGTTTCAAGTATTGGCCAAGTACTTGAATACTGATATTAGAGAATAATAATATTAAAGATATTAAATAATATTAATTGCTGATATTAAATGATTCTAGTTGTTGATATTAGGGCCAAGTAGAAGTTTCAGAAAAATATTAAGAGTATTCAGATATTCAAATATTAAATATAATTGTAGTAAAAAGGTTACACCTTAACAAAATATATTAGATGCTCAATAACAATATAATATTAGAAGAAGGATTACATCTTAACAAAATATGCTAGATGTTCAATAACAATATTAGTTAGATGTTCAATAACAATATTAAGAAGAAAGGTTATATCTTAACGAAATATATTAGATGCTCAGTAACAATATTAGAAGAAAGATTACATCTTAACAAAATATATTAGATGCTCAATTTTCATATTAGGTTGCATACAAGTTTCAAATACTTGTCTTTGCTTTATATTGATATTTTATAATAAATAGCCAAAAAAGTCAATAGTAAAATAACAAATGTAACTTAAATGCAACAAAAAATGAGGAAACTTTTTGCAAAAAACAAGTATTGTAGAGGGAATTTAGAAAATATGAAAAAAAAAGCTGACTTTTTTGTAATGTTGATGTAAACTAAAGTGCATTAAGACCCAATTTATTATATGGAGGAAAAATATGAAACAAAAGTCACTAGATTTGCATGAAAAAAATCGGGGAAAAATAAGCATAGTAAGTAAATTAGAAACGAAAACGCAGGAAGATTTAAGTTTAGCTTATAGTCCAGGTGTAGCATATCCGTGTTTGGCCATAAAAGAAAATAAAGAAGATGTTTATAAATATACCTCCAAGGGCAATATGATAGCCGTGGTTAGCGACGGTAGCGCTGTTCTTGGCTTAGGCAATATCGGCCCCTTAGCTGGACTACCGGTCATGGAAGGCAAAGCAATATTATTTAAAAATTTTGGCGGTGTCGATGCTATCCCAATTTGTTTAGATACGCAAGATCCAGACGAGATCATAAATATTTGTAAAGCTATAGCTCCTAGTTTTGGCGGAATAAATTTAGAAGATATCAGTGCGCCGAGATGTTTTTATATAGAAGAAACACTAAAAAGGGATCTAGATATCCCGGTATTCCATGATGATCAACATGGTACGGCCGTGGTTGTGTTAGCCGCATTAAAAAATTCCTGCAGATTATTAGGTCGAGAATTTAGCGACTTAAAGGTTGTTGTTAATGGACCCGGAGCAGCTGGGACAAGCATTATAAAATTATTGCACCATTGCGGAATTAAAGATATTATTGCATGCGACAAACAAGGAACTTTATATAAAGGTCGAGAAAATGATACACCAGAAAAACAAGAATTAGCCGAGATAACAAATTCAGAACAATTAAAAGGTGATTTGAAATCCGCTATGGTTGGACGAGATGTTTTTATTGGCGTTTCAGTCGCTAATTGCGTAACTCAAGATATGGTAAAATCGATGAATAAAGATCCGATCGTTTTTGCTATGGCTAACCCTAATCCGGAAATTACCTATGACGACGCTAAATCAGCCGGCGCTATCATAGCCGGTACAGGGCGATCCGATTATCCTAATCAGATTAATAATGTATTAGTTTTTCCTGGGTTATTTAAGGGTGTTTTGGCGGCCAAATGTAAGATTACAGAAGAAATTAAAATTTTGTCTGCTGAAGCTATCTCTAGTCTTATTTCTGATGACGAATTAACAACTGATTATATTATTCCAAATCCGTTAGATTTGAGAGTAGCGGATACCGTTGCGAAGTTTATCATAGACGCAAAAGCTAACTAACTCCCTCTGTATAGTCCCATAGGGAGGAACTTAAGAATCTTATTTCTGGAAAGAGAGCTGTCACAAAATGCGGGGTACTCCCTCCGTCTTCACAGCATTGCGGGAAAGTGGTGCCTCCCTCAGGGAGGTGTCAGCGTTAGCTGACGGAGGGAGAAAGCGTGCATAAAAGTTTTTGTTATTAATCTTAGCATGCAAAGTACGGAGCTATAGCCCAGCACCTCGCTCGTAAAATTATAGAAGAAAGGATTGATTCAAAATATGAAATATAGATTAGAAAAAGACAGTATGGGTGAAATTAAGGTAGAGGAGGACAAGCTTTGGGGTGCGCAAACGCAACGCAGTTTAGAAAATTTTGCAATCGGTAATCGAAAAATGCCCTCCGAAATGATATGGGCCTTAGCTATGCTAAAAAAAGTTTGCGCATTCTCTAACGTTGTTTTCGGAAAATTAGAGCCTGCTGTAGCCGAAGAAATCGGCCTTGCTACTAACATGATTATGGCCGGAAATTTATCCGAACATTTTCCACTGAGCATTTATCAGACTGGATCTGGAACACAAACAAATATGAATTTAAATGAAGTGATAGCAAATTATGTTAATGCTCAGAACAAAACTCGTAAGGTTCATCCAAACGACGATGTAAATAAATCACAAAGTTCCAACGACATTTTTCCTTCTGCAATGCACATATCGGCCGTCAAAGCGTTGCATGAAAGGTTATATCCGAATCTCGAAAAGTTATCAGAGACATTTGCAAAGTTAAGTTGGGAATATAAAGAAGTAATAAAAATAGGTCGAACTCATCTCCAAGACGCTACACCCATAACATTTGGCCAAGAAGTAAGTGCTTGGACCAGAATGTTGGATAATTCTCTGAAGATGATCAAGGACACCGAAAAATATTTATACGAATTACCTATTGGTGGGACAGCCGTTGGAACTGGATTAAATGCGCCCGCTGGGTTTGGTGACTTGGCCTGTGAATTGTTATCAGAAGAAATTGGGTATAACTTCGTAAGTGCAGACAATAAATTTCACGCCTTAAGTAGCAAAGATTCTTTAGTCAACTTACATGGCTCACTGAAAACTTTAGCTACTAGTTTGATGAAAATCGCCAATGATGTTAGATGGTTAGCCTGTGGACCAAGAGCAGGGATAAATGAAATAAAAATACCTGAAAACGAGCCAGGATCATCTATAATGCCCGGAAAAGTCAATCCAACACAATGTGAAGCTTTGACCATGGTAGCTACCAGAGTTTTTGGTAACGATGTAACAATCGGCTTAGCTGGAGCCAGCGGAAATTTTCAACTAAACGTCTTTATGCCTATACTAATTGATAGCTTGTTAGAATCTATCAATTTATTATCGGATTCTATCTGTTCCTTTAACGATAATTGTGCAGTTGGAATTTTGCCAAACCATGATCAAATGGAAAAAAATCTCACAAATTCCTTAATGCTAGTGACCGCTTTAAATCCTTATATTGGCTATGATAAGGCGGCCGAGGTAGCGAAATTCGCATTTGAAAAAGGAATAAATTTACAAGAAGCAGCCATACAATTAAATATTGTAACTCAAGAAGCGTTTCAATTGTATGTTAATCCCAAAAAAATGATTTAAAAGACTCTTGACAGCTTATATCTCTTATGTTAATATTGTAAAGTAAATATCGGACTAAGCAGAAAAATAGAAAAGTATGGATATGTAAGTAACCAAGACTATTTTCTCACCTTACAATAATTGTATTCGTAAGGTCATACTGACCTAAAATAATTTTTTTTTTAAAAGGTATTTGTATGCAAAAAGGGGTGAATAGGATTTTCTTATTCACTCTTTTTTTAGTCCTATGCGACACTCACGCTTTGAGTGATATCAAAAAAACACTTTAGGAGGTGCTTTCTATCAACGAGGCAATGATTAACGAACAGATTCGTGACAAGGAAGTTAGATTAATTGGATCAAATGGGGAACAAGTAGGAATTGTGCCATTAAAAGAAGCGCAACGCAGGGCATCAATTGCAAATTTAGACTTAGTAAAAATTGCTCCTCAAGCAAAACCCCCAGTTTGCAAGATTATGGATTACGGAAAATTTAAATTTGATGCTGCTAAGAAAGAAAAAGAAGCGCGTAAGAAACAAAAAACGGTTAGTATTAAAGAGGTTAGATTGACTGCTAGTATCCAAGACAATGACCTGAACACGAAGTTACGCAATGCACAAAAGTTTCTAACTCAAGGAGATAAAGTAAAAATTTCTGTCATCTTCAGGGGCCGAGAAATGATGCATAAAGAAAAAGGTGAAGAGCTATTACAAAGAGCTATTGACCAACTAAAAGAGTTTGGCGTAACAGACCAAAAGCCTAAGTTAGAAGGCAGAAGTATGGGGGTACTTGTCACTCCAAGGTAAATATCAACATAGAGAGGACTACTATAATGCCAAAGTTAAAAACTAATAAAGCAGCTGCAAAACGTTTTAAAGTAACTGCTACAGGGAAACTTAAGAGAAGTAAAGCATACACTAGCCATATTCTTACCAAAAAGTCTCCAAAAAGAAAACGTCACCTAGGAAAAGCAGGTCTAGTTGATACGACTAATGAAAAACAAATGAAGCGTTTACTTAACGTATAATCAGGAGGAGAAAAAATGGCCAGAGTAAAGGGTGGCGTTGCTACCAAAAAAAGACGAAATAGAGTATTGAAGCTTGCGAAAGGTTATAGAGGGGCGAAATCCAAACAGTTTAGAACAGCAAAACAAGCGGTAATGAAGTCTCTAAACTATTCTTATATAGGCAGAAAACAAAGAAAAAGGGAATTCAGAAAGCTTTGGATTGTTAGAATCAATGCTGCGGCCCGTATAAACGGTACTTCTTATAGTAAATTGATGAGTGGATTAAAGAATGCTCAAATAAATATTAACAGAAAAATGTTATCCGATTTAGCCATTAACGATCCAAGTGCTTTCTCTAGTTTAGTGGAAACTTCTATGTCTAATCAAAAGTAATCTAAATGTAGATGAATGTAACAAATGTTAGCCGGTTTAGCCAAAAGTAATTTCAATGCAGATGAAAATACAAAAGATAATCTAAAAGGTAATACAAATATAATATAATAAAAAAACTCCTTATTTGTTTAGTTCTGTAAGGAGTTTTTTTAATGCCTTTTTTTCTATTCTAGAAACGTAGGAACGTGATATCCCTAACATTTTCGCAATCTCTCTTTGTGTCATAGGCGGTTTATTATTTAAACCATATCTAAGAACAAGAATCAATTTTTCTCTAGGTTTTAAGGAATCTTGTATTTTCGTATGTAGTTTATTTGTTTCTATTCCTAGATCCACTTGCTCGAAAATAGAATCGTTTTCGATGCAGAGTATATCTAGAAGAGAAATTTCATTTCCTTCTTTATCGGTGCCGATAGGTGACTGAAGAGAAGTCTCTTTATTCTCTTTTTTGCTAGCTCGTACACTCATTAATATCTCATTTTCTATGCACCTAGCTGCGTATGTCGCTAGCCTGGTTCCTTTTTCTGCTTTAAAAGACGTTATACCCTTTATAAGGCCAATAGTACCGATGGAAATTAAATCATCCATTTCCTTATTGATATTACTATATTTCTTTACTATGTGAGCAACTAATCGTAGATTTCTTTCTATCAATACATCCTTGGCTGTCATATCTCCTTTAGAATAAAGATCCAAATAATACATTTCCTCCTCAGCAGTAAGCGGTTTTGGAAACGATGTGATAGAACTGAAGTAAGAAAAGCAAGAAAAGTATAACATGTCTAAAACCTCCATGGCTTTATAAGTCTACTGAAAGTATATGCACCGAAAAAATTTGTTTGCGTGTCCAATCGAAAAAGCATAAGCTATCAAAAAAGTTATAGATGTCCTTACATATATAAATTAGAATCTACATATATTTATAGAGATTATTTTGGATAAATGACTTGACTAAAAGAATAGAAATGATTACAGGAAATATACATGCATTCAATAGATTAGAATCCATATATATTTTTATAGAGATTATTTTGAATCGATGGCTTGACTAAAATGAAAGAAAGGATTGAGGCAAATGTACATGCATTCAATAAATAATGAGACCAACACAACCGTTGGGGGTAGTTTAGTTATTCAGGCAAAGACTAACACGGATACAGGTTCTATGATACCAGTAAAGGGTGTACAAGTGAAAATATTCAATGAAACCGGCAACAAAGAAATAGCTCAATATGATACAGATTCTGTAGGGGCTACGCCGTTAGTAACTTTAGACGCACCGCCGGAAAAATATAGTGAAGAAGAAGATTATAACAAACAGCCTTATTCTCTATACGATGTAGAAATCACTTCTCCCGATTTTCTACCGGTAGAAGTCAAAGGAGTGCAAATATTTTCAGGTATAAAGTCAATCTTACCTGTAGATCTAATCCCAACAAATCAAATGACACGAGAATCTCAAATGACACGTAGATCAATAAATTTAATCCAAAACAATCAAATGACAAGAGGACCAGAAGATGTAATATCAATCGGCCCTTCAACATTATTTGGAGATTATCCGCCGAAGATACCGGAATCCGAAATAAAAGAGATGACAGCAACCGGATTTGTAGTGTTAAGCGAGGTAATGATACCCGAATATATCATAGTTCATGCCGGTTCTCCTAACAACAATTCGGCTCCAAACTATAACGTACCGTATAAAGATTATTTAAAAAACGTAGCAAGTTCGGAGATATACCCAACATGGCCGAGAGAAACGATCAAAGCAAACGTAATAGCAATCGTATCTTACACGTTAAATCGAGTATATACAGAGTGGTATAGAAATAAGGGAAAAAACTATACGATAACCAACTCGACGGCGTACGATCATGCATTTACTTATGGCCGAAATATATTTGATACGGTATCTGAAGTAGTGGATGACTACTTCGACACTTATGTAAGAAGGCCGGGCGTAACGCAACCATTATTAACCCAATACTGCGATGGAAAAAAAGTCAGTTGTCCAGGCTGGATGACCCAATGGGGATCTGAGAAGTTAGGACGAGATGGACTTAGTGCAGAAGAAATCCTCAAAAGTTTTTATAAGAACATAGAATTTAAAGAAGCAAAGCAAGTAAGTGGAAATCCAGAATCATACCCAGGATATCCGTTAAAACAAGGGGCAAATAGTCCGCCAGTAAGAGTTATTCAGCAACAATTAAATAGAATATCAAACAGTTATCCATTAATACCGAAAGTACCATCTAATGGCGTTTTCGGTTCTGACACTGCAAAATCGATCAAAGTATTTCAACAAATATTTAATCTTACTCCAGATGGAATAGTCGGTAAAGGGACCTGGTATAAATTATCGGAAATATATGTAGCCGTAACAAAGATAGCAGCGTTATTATAATATCTTAGGAGGTAAAATGCGAAGTGTAAGATCAAGTGCATCGCTTACACTCTTACTCTATCCGTCCGCTTCGCGTCCACCTTCCTTCAACTCCCTCCGTCACTTCGTGACACCTTCCTCGGAGAGGAAGGCTATGGCTAAGGTCCAATGCAAAGTACATTTTATATTTTATCAGCTTTATATTTGTCCCAACATTTGCCGATTACTTTACCAATATTTAAATATTGTTTATTAGGCATTTCAAATAAAACCGGATTGACCTTTTCATAATCTATAGTACCATCTAAGGTTAAACAATCTTTATGAACATAGGTGTTGATAGGTTTTACGATGAAATTGTCATGTTCTTCGGTAGAGTAGGTGTCTACTAATTGGCATTCCATGGCGACAGGGGATTTTGTGATGAGAGGAGCATTTGACAGCTCGCCATTATAGTATTCAAAAACTTTTGATTTATCAGTTTTTGTACCCGAGTAGACACCAACATAATCGGCCCAGACAAGCATGTCTTCGGTAACAAGATTAATGGACAAAGTCTCATTAATAATGATCCCATGATTAGAATAATGGGAACGATTCATGCTTAACATAATTCGATCATGACTAATTAGGCCGATATGAGCAATATTAATCCAGTTAACTTTGCCATCGATCACGGTACCGACGACGGTCACTGGAGTTGGGTACAAAGCTACAACAGGGCCAATATTTTTATGCGGAAACTCTATCGCTGGATCCTCATTGTAATCTATATCCTCTTCTAAGGTTTTCCAAATTTTGTGAGCGTTGCCTAAAAAGTTTCCTTGAGAATAATATTCTCTGGCACCGGGTGAATAAGAAAATGGCTTAATTTGCTCTAAATCCGGAATGTTATTTTCTTTGATAGCGATCTCATCGATTTTCACGTCTAAAACTTCGCCAATAAACATAGTGTGTAGCCCTAATTCTTTGCTTTCAACTAGTCTGCATTCTAAGATTACTGGAAATTCTTCGCAATATGGTGCGTCGACTATTTCGCTTTTTTTAGCCGTGTAATGAATTGCAGCTATTTTATCTTCGTCTCGGCCGGATTTTACCCCTAAATAGTCTACCTCAGCTACTTGGCTAGAACTTGGGATTGCTACTGTAAATGCCTTTTTTCTCAGTATAGCACTGTGAGTGTATGTGGCCTCTCTAAGTGAGACCGAGATCATTGGTGGTCTAGAGTTAACCACGCCGGCCCATGCCGCCGTCATCATGTTGGGTCGCTCATGGATGTCGTATGTTCCTACTACCACCGTCGGCGTATTAAATAGAAATGTATTTGCTCCTACTGATTTTTTCATGTTATATGTCACTTTCCTTTCTTTGTCGTCCTTAATAAAATTATTAGCATAAGATTGAAAAATATTCATGATTTTCGTTGCTATTTGGAAAAATTTAAGTACATAATTTGTAGATTTATTGCTCATTAAAAATTGACAATATTAAATTATTATGCTACTATATTTATTATAAAGTAGCCAAAAATAAATGCTTACCTTCTATATTAAGGATTGATTAATGAAGGAACACACTCCATAAAAAATTAAAACGAAGTAAGTACAACTTGTAGAACCCCTCAGTCAGCTTCGCTGACAGCTCCCCTGGAAGTGGAGCAGGGTGCCCGCCTTTCAGTTAGCTTCACCAAAAGTTAAGTTAAATAAAGGTGTCGCAGGGGCGGCCATAGCGACTGGCTCATCATTTATTAGCGCAAGTTTAATTGTAGTTAAACCGCTGATAAGAACAGAAGATGCTAGATTTTACATAAAAAAACCCGCCCAAAAAGATGAGCCCTCAATCAAAAAACACAACAGAAAATACCTGCCCTTCCAACGAGGGATTACCAGGTATTTTCTGCTACATAAGCGCCTCATAATTAAAGTGAGGCCAAAAAATCAAAGATCTAAACATCTTTTGAAAAAATTTTTTATGATCCTCTAAGAAAATTTAGAGGATTTTTTGCATTTAGCATTTAACCTGTACTTGTGCTTTAGTCTTCAACTGACAATAACTTAGATATTTTTGTTTATAAAATAGATTTCATGGCTATAATTTATATAGAAATAAAATTCGCTATTAACTCCTAACAAAATGGTTAAAAAATTTTCTATTAGCTCTTAACAAAATGATTAAAAAATGATATACTAATGACATACCATTTTATTTATAGAAAGGATTTTTTATGAACAAGTACAATTTCATCGTTATTTTAGCAGAAGATATATGCCCTAATTTAGGATGTTATGGTGATCCAAATGCCAAAACACCGAATTTAGATAAGTTTGCAAAAGAAAACATTCGATTTAATTATTGTTACTCTGCTGCTCCCGTTTGTTCAGCAGCTAGAACATCGCTTAATCTCGGATTGTATGGTACAACAGCCGGAGTAGGTAATCATAGAAGTTTTTATAACTTGCCTGCAGAAATTAAAAATTTCGGCCAATACATGCAACAAGCTGGTTTTTATACTGTAATCGGTAAAACGGATTTTAACTTTAACTTCGATGAAACACCAGCCGGTGGCTACGATGCCAAAATACCATTTGGCTCTAGAGATACGCCGACTTTTGCTACTGACATAATGGACCGAATTAATCGAGCACAAGGTAAGCCAGTATTTATGCTACAGACTAACGCAAGTACTCATCAGTCTCAATATGGATACACAGACAATACGGCGGCGCACAGAGCAACCATGCCAAGGCTTAAAGAAGAAGATAAGCAGTGTCGAGCAAGTATGGATATACCAGGCTATCACTTCAAAACACCGGAAGCCGACGAAGTTTGGGCACAGTATCATGAAAAAATGACTTCTATGGATAGAATGTTTGGCGAAATGATTGATGCCTTCAAAGAAAGCCATATATATGAAAACAGCGTAATTATTTTTGTAGGAGACAACGGTCATGGAATACCAAGCGGCAAAATTAATTTATGGAATGAAGGTGTCCATGTGCCAATGCTAGTTCATGTACCTGCTGAACTGGAGGGTCAAATTTCTACGTATGATACGCCAACAGGTAAGGCATGCGATCGCTTAACATGCTTTATTGATTTTATACCGACAGCTCTTTCACTGAATAATGAACCTATTCCGGATATTCTTCAGGGCAAAGCATTTTTGGGCGATAAAAAAGTTGACGATGTTTCTGAAATATTCTCTTTCGGCGCTCGCTGTGATGAAGGTTTCGAAAATTCCAGAAGTATTCATGAAAAAGATTTGGTTTACATGTGCGATTTTGCTCTTTCACATGAGAAAAAACTTAATGTATACCAAACTGTCCAATCCCCTTGGTTTAACCGTGCTATGATAGAACAAGGTTATAAGCATAACATAGCCGATACGGATCGCCGAGCATTGTATAGACAAATGCCGAGAGTTTATGAAGAGCTATTCGATTTAAAATCGGATGAAAATTCGTTAACTAATGTAGCAACTGAACGTCCGGAAAAAACGTTAGAGCTTCGAGAAAAAATGTTTGAATACATTTCAAAATACAGAGATGATGCATTAATCGAAGAGGCGTTAATGAATGAATTAATTAAAGAAACAGGGCTTACACCATATGAAATCTTACAGGATGACAAATATTATCCGGTCAACGAATGTATTCTTATGTGGAAAAACGGGATAGACGGCAAAGAATTAGATCAGAACGTAACTAACCCAGCTCTAAAACTTATATTAACTAAATTTATGTGCGATAAAGATCAGACATTTAATAAATTTTTGGATGATAAATATGAAACCGTAAAAGCATATAACGCATTTAGAATTGGCGATGTAGGTACCTTAGAGAATATAGCCGAAACTACGGATAATTACGTATTGGCTATGTTTATTTTAGATTTAATATCTAACACAAGAGATAAAAACTTTGAAAGCGTATACAAAATTATAGCAAAACGTGCTTATGACGAGAAAACTTTGGTAGCTAGTTCAGATAGATTTAAAGCAGCTATGGATTCCGCCGTAAACATGTTAGCAGCACGTATTGGTTCGGATACTCCAGACTCTATGTCTGTTAAAGAAGTTTGGAATCTGGAAAAAATCCTTAAAACTAGAATGATCTTAGATGCTCTAGATTTAGAATCAATCCAGTATAATTAACAAAGAATATATTTTAAAATCTTGGGATGCGACTTAATTTTCGTGTCCCTATTTATATTTTATATAACAGAAAGTAATTTAGACCATGATTAAAACAATTGAAGGTGTGATAGAGGCAATACTCTATCAAAATAAAACAAACGACTATAAAGTCATAATAGTCAATACATCAGAGAAAGATTTGGTTTGTACAGGTTTTTTTATGGATATTGCATTAGGGCAAGAAATTCAAATGTCCGGTAAATATGTTCAACATATACAGTATGGAGAACAGTTTGAAGTTAAATCTTTTTTTAAATTAAAAATAAAAACTACTATAGCTATCCAAAAATTTTTGAGTTCTGGATTAATTAAAGGTATTGGGGCCAGACTAGCAAAAAGAATCGTAAACCATTTTGGAGATAACACAATTAAAATTATAGAACAAGATCCTTTGCGATTAAGTGAAGTTGTTGGTATTAGTAAGGAGAAAGCAAAAAATATTTATGATCAATATCAAAATGAAACAGAATTAAGAAATGTTATGTTAGCTTTGGGAGAATACGACTTATCTCCAGCTATCGTAATGAAAATATATCAAAAATATAAAAGTCAGACTTTATTTACAATTACTAAAAATCCCTATCAACTAGCTATAGATATAGATGGTATCGGGTTTGTCAAGGCCGATGAAATAGCTGCAAAAATAGGAATACAATTCGATGATATAGAAAGAGTTAAATCTGGTATCCTTTTTTCTATATCTGAATTTTGTCTTCAAGGTGGCCATACTTATTGTCCACAAACAATCCTGTGTAATAATACTAGTGAACTTTTAAGAGTAAATCTTGATCAGGTCAGACTTGCGTTGGAAGAATTATTATTCAAGCAAGAATTATTCTTGCAGGTGTATGATGAGACCTCGGTAATTTTCTTAAAGTCATATTATTATCGAGAGCAATACATCGCCCAAAAATTATTGCTTATGGCTAATTATTCAGAAAAAGAAGATAAGGATCAAGAGTGGAATTTTGAAGCCGAAATGGCTCAAACAGAAAAAGAGTTAGAAATTCTATTAGTAACCGAACAGAGAGACGCTATAAAGAATGCTCTAACGAATGGTGTAACAGTCATCACGGGCGGTCCAGGTACAGGAAAGACGACGATAATTAAGGCATTGATTCATATGCTAAATAAAAAAAAGGAAGTTGTTTTGTTAGCCGCACCAACGGGGCGAGCCGCAAAACGAATGAGTGAAGCCACTACCTTTGAGGCTAAAACAATTCATAGACTTTTAGAGATATCTTTTACTCAAAGTCTGAGTACAGAGAAAAATTCAGTAAAGCAGTTTTTTAATAAAAATGAAGACAATTTATTAGAAACCGACGTTCTTATTGTTGACGAAGTTTCTATGGTCGACATTTTTTTAATGGATGCTATCTTAAAAGCTTTGGCCGGAGACCGGAGGTTAGTATTAATAGGCGATATAAATCAATTACCCAGTGTTAATGCGGGCAACGTATTAAAGGATATAATAGACAGCCAAAAAGTAAAAGTCATAAGGTTAGAGCAAATATTTCGGCAATCGCAAAAAAGCGCAATTATAACCAATGCTCATAAAATTAATCTGGGCGAATATCCTATTTTTAATACAAAGCATACGGATTGCTTTTTTATTCAGGAGCATTCTCAAGAGGCTGTTAAAAATACCGTAGTGGACCTAATTCAAAATAGACTCCCTAATAAATATCAGCATCTAGACAAGAAAAAAGATATCCAAATTTTAGCTCCCATACGAAACGGTATGTTAGGTGTCCATGAATTAAACATTGCTTTACAAGATGCTTTAAATCAATCCAATGATAATACATTCGAACATAAAAAAATAATTTATAAAGTTGGCGATAAAGTTATGCAAACTAAAAATAATTATAACCTCTCTTGGCATATTAAATCTAAAAGTGGCCTATTGCTTGAAGAAGGCACCGGAATATACAACGGTGATATTGGTATAATTAAAAATATAGATAAGTGCGAAAAATGTATGAATGTTGTATTCGATGAGAAAAAAAATGTAGTATATTCTTTTAAAAATTTAGACGAACTCGACTTAGCTTATGCTACCACCATACACAAAGCTCAGGGAAGTGAATATCCGGTCGTAATAATTCCGCTTCTTAATGTTCCGTATATGTTATTAAGCCGAAATCTTTTGTATACAGCTATTACTAGAGCAAAAAAAATGGTTATAATAGTTGGGATTAGGGATACAATAAATAGGATGGTGGATAATAATAGAGAGATTCATAGATTTACATCTTTATTGTATCACCTACAGGCAAGCATATGATTACAAAACTAATTTATCCAAATCTTTGTATTTTTTGCAAAAAAGTTATTGCTACCGATTATCATCTGTGTTTAGACTGTCAAACTAAATTGATTGATTATTTTAAATGTCCATCCTGTAATAAATTTATTGAAAATTATATTTGTCCTCACTGCAACAGTGAAGCAGTTATCGGATTATTTCGCTATGATAACAAGGCTAGAAAAGCTATCGCAAGATGGAAATATCACGATGTCCGAAAATATGCTAATAGCTTTGCTAAAGAATTAAGTTATAAATTGGATTCAAATTTAGTTACCTCCCTAGATGCTTTAATTCCTGTCCCAGCTTCTAAAGATAGATTACGCAAGAGAGGGTTTAATCAAGCTTACGATTTATCTAAAAAATTATCTAAAATTATCGGAGTTGAAACCATGGATATTTTACAACGTACAAAACGAACCAAGGCTCAACACAGTTCTAATGTACATGAAAGGGCTCAAAATATTGCTAACTCTATTCATTTAATAAACAAATTTGACGATATATTTTCTGAAGACAATGCAGCAATAGCTCTTGTCGACGATATCTATACATCCGGGAATACAATAAACGAATGTATTAGAGCTTTAAGGGTGAAGTATAACATTAAGCAAATATATATTTTTGTTGTGGCGATAACATGATATGGAGGGATTTTTATGGCAATGGAAATTAAAACTTGTGCTCGTTGTAAAAAATTATTTCAATATTCAGGTTACGGTAGAAGAATTTGTCCTGTATGCTTTAAAAATGAAGAAAAACAATTTGAAGAGGTAAAAGAGTATATTCGTGAAAATAAAAATGCTACTATTAAGCAAATCCATGAAGATCTTAATGTCTCACCTAAATTAATAGAAGAATTTATAACTTCTGGTCGATTAGTTTTAAGTGCTAGCTCACCTATTACTCTTACTTGCCAAATGTGTGGCACAGAAATTACTAAAGGTAAAATTTGCGATCAATGTAGTCAAAGCTTAATGGATGCTAACACATCATTATCTCAGAAAATCGATTCATCTCAGAAAATTGATTCACCGCCGAAATCAAATTCTGGGCATCATGGTATGTTTACTAACAAGCGATAAAAAAATTAATTTCATAAACAGCATTTAGCAAGATATGGAAAATTCATAAACAGCTATTTAGCAAAATATGGAAAATTTGCAAATAACAATATAGCAAGATGTGGAAAATATAACTTAGATTTAGATTAAAAGCATAATATAATTTTGCTTAAGTTTTGTAAAAATATGCCGATATTATCTATAAGCAGATGAAAATAGTTCAAATAGGAGGAAACCTAGATGCGTATTGGCAATATAGACAAGATCACCCAGATATACCAAAACCAAGTGGGGCCGGCCAAAAAGCAAGCCCCCTTACCAAAGTATGAAGTCGAGATCTCTGACGAAGCTCAAGTTCTAGGCAGTGCTTTTAAAGCTGTCAAAGAATCGCCGGATGTTAGAATGGACAAAGTCAACTCGATTAAAGAACAAATTAAAAATGGGACATATAACGTTAGTGCAAGAGACGTAAGCGAAAAAATTCTTAATAAGCTTATAGTGTAAACTGGACAAATCAGGTAAGGAGACAATATGGCAGGAGTTGCACATGAACTAGTTAATGTTTTAAGGGAGCAAAAAGAATGTTATGAAGGTCTATATACTTTAGCTACTTATAAAGCGCGGGCAGTAGTAGAAAAAGATATAGACTTTTTAAAAGAAGTTGTTAGTAGGGAAGAAGAGTTTATTGGTAGAGTAGATATCTTAGACCGAAAAAGAGAAGGTGTTTTTAAAGATATTTCTCAAGTGACAGGGTTAAATTTATCGGATTTAACTCTGACTAAAATTATAAATAAAATTGGTCCAGATAAGGAAATCTCTAAGGAACTAATTAAAATCCGTAAAGAATTATTAGTAATGATAGAAAAAGTAAAAAACCAAAATGATAGAAACAAAAAACTCATAAAACAATCTATGGAATTTGTGGAATTTACTTTAAATGCTATCCAAACTACTAGGCTAGGCGGTATAGATGTTGGTTATTCTAGACCAGGATTTGAAAATATAAAAGAAACTAGAAGAGTCTTTGACGCAAGACGTTGACAAAATATAAAATATAAAATATAAAATAAATCAAATAAAATTTAGGAGAATCTTCAGCTAATAAAATACAGCTAGGATTCTCTTTAAAGATACAAACTTAATCTCAGGTGATTAAGATCTATTTTGCTGCTTATTTTTAATTTTTAATAAATATCCTATTACTTACTTATGCTTACTTATGATTAAGTTTTATTTGAATACTTAATTTTAAAATTTTATATTTTTGGATTTAAAAGCTTGTATATTATATATTCAGGCTTTGTTTTGCTACAAAAAGACAGTGTACTTATTTTGTAAAGATACGGGGGAATCTTTTATGAATTTAACTACAACAGTATCAGGATTAACAGCTGCTCAAAAAGGGCTATCGGTTACTGGGCACAATTTAGCTAACGTGAATACGCCGGGTTATACGAGACAGCAGTTATTGCAACATGAAACTGGTTATCGTGACATAAAAAAATACGGCGGTTATACTCAGCAAATGGGTATAGGGGTCTCTGAAACAGAGATTAGACAGATTAGAGACGAGTTTGCCGATGAAAAATATAGATTAGAAAATTCGAAATTGAATTTCTATCAAACTCAGAATAAAACTATTCAGGAGATAGAGACTATTTTGGATGAACCAAACGGAGAATCTCTCAGTAAGTTTTTGGATACTTTTTGGGGACAAACACAAAAGCTGGCTACCAATCCATCTGGATTAGAAGAGAGGATGTCATTTCTACAAAATGCAAATGTTATCATACAAAAAGTAAATTATATACAAAGTAGCTTACAAGACTATCAAACAAACCTTAATTTACAAGTTGTTCAAATGGTTAATAAAATAAATGAATTAGTTGAACAGATTGATAAACTAAACGATAAAATTGCTGTAGAAGAACTGAACGGGGTAGACAACGCTAATGATTATAGAGACAAAAGAAACAATGCGTTAGACGAGTTATCCGGATATGTAGATATAAATTATTATGAGCAGCCAGAGGGTGGATTGACAGTAAAAATAAATGGTTCTAACGGTACAGCATTATTAGAAAACGGATTTATAACAACAATAGATTTGAAGCAAACAGCACCAAGAAGTCCGTTTTTGAATCCGATTATAAGAAATACAGGAGCGGATATGTTTGAAATCACGTCTACAGAAACGACTAGCATAAAAAATGCTATCAACTCTGCAAACGGAAATGACGGCGGTGCATTAAAAGCTCTGTTACTATCCAGGGGGCCAGTGCCAGCAGATAGTTCGACAGAATGGAGTGACATAGCAATAAACGATAATCAGAGTGTAGACTTAGAAGGAAATTATTTTATCATTCCAAAACTTCAGAAAAAACTAGATGTCTTTACTAAAGAAATTGTTACTATGATCAATGAAAGCTTTTCTGGCTATGGTGTTGGTTCTGAAAAGGGACTTATTGGACCACCTGTCTTTATTCCTATTTTTAAAGGTCCAAATCCTCCAGATATGACGAAAATAGCAGTAGATATAAATAACATTAATGAAGCCGACATTATTCAGTATAATTCAGAGATGGAGCAATACTATATTGATATTGTAGATCATCTTAGCGCTCTTAATATAGAAGTTAATCCAAAATTATTAGCAGAAGGTGGATCCAGCTGTTTAGGAACAGTACCTAAATTTATAGAAGTTGACGACCCTGATAATCCGGGTTCTACTATACTAGTAAAAAACAACATTGGAAATATTGGTAGTAACGAGAATGTTCAAAATCTTCTGAATAGGTGGAATTCTGCTATACATTGGTATCAGGAAGATCCTACTCAACCTCAAGAAAAATGTAATCCACAAATTAAGTATTTAAATGTTGCCGATTTTTACGCTGCTTTAGTTATAGAGATTGGTCAGGACGGCTATATTTATTCTAATAAGGCAATTGAAAAACTAGAAGTTGTAGAGAACGTTAACAACGAACGATGGTCCATGTCTGCTATATCTCAAGATGAGGAACTTTCAATGATGATGAAGTATCAATATGCTTATAATGCATCCGCTAGAATGCTTACTGTATTAGACGGGATGATGGATGTTGTTATTAATAAAATGTGATGAATTTATAAGGGGGATATATATATGTCATTTGGAGAAATTACGATATCCACGTCTGGATTATTTGCTGCACAGCAAGGGCTATCGGTTACTAGTAGCAATTTAAATAATATAAATACACCTGGATATTCTAGAAAAGTCTTAAAGCAAGAAGCTTGGCAACCATTACCTGGTGGTGGTGCCGGCATGCGAGGTACGGGCGTTACTATTACTGGCGTAAATCGTGTAAGGGATACCTTTTTAGATCAAAAATATTGGAAATATAGTGATACTTTAGGCGAATTTACCATAAAACAAGAGCAAACAAATATATTAGAAGGAATATTTGGAGAACCTTCAGAAGATGGTTTTACAAAAGTTTTCACAGACTTTTTTAATGGTATAGACGATTTATCAAAAGATCCTTCTACCACCGAAAAAGCCTGTTCTTTACGGCAATATATGATTTCGTTTGCGGATTATTATAATGAGATATCCACTGGAATTTCTGGTGTACAGTCTGATATAAATAACCAATTAAAAAGTACAATTAGTGATATAAACATGTTCGCTAGCCGAATACAAAGTCTAAATTCTCAAATTTATAATTATGAATTATATGGCGATGTAGCAAATGATTTAAGAGATCAACGAGATTATTGCGTCGATCAACTATCCAGTCAAGTAAATATAGATGCTAAAGAGACGGAATTAGTACGGCCGGATGGGCGAGTAGAGAAGCAATTTCAAATATATACAAATGGTCAACTATTAGTCGATCATTTAGATGTAAGATTATTAGAAGAAAAGGTAAGATCAACCAAAGAACATCCACGAGATGTAGACGGTCTATATGATATTGTTTGGGATGATGGCGGAATATTTAATGTAACATCCAAATCTTTTTCTGGTAAATTAAAAGGTTTATTGGATGTAAGAGACGGCCAAGGGTCCGGTGTCGATTCATTAACTCAAAAGCCGGTTTACACGGGTATACCATATTTTCTAGATAGATTAGATTATTTTGTTAGAACTTTAGCCGAAGCAGTTAATGAAGTATATAATCAAGGAGATATAATTGATGCGGAAGGGAATAGAGAACAAATCGTAGATCAATTAAACAATCCTCTTTATGCTATCTTTTCTTATAAGGATGGCACGCCAGAAACTATTATAGAAAGAAATGATCCGAATTTTGACTATAGTAAAATTACTGCTTCAAACTTTACTGTGGCTAAAGAAATTTTGGAGAGTGACAAAAATATTAGAACAAATTATGAGCATAGAATGAATACTTTAGAAGATTCACAGTATGTTACCGAGCCATCCACTGCGCCTTATCAAAATCCTAATCCAGGTAACAATGATCTGCTTTTAGATTTAATGGATTTACAAAATGATCCGAAGACTTTTAATCAAGGTGCGCCGGCCGACTACATGATATCTATATTCAGTGCTATGGGCGTAAATGCTAGCGAAGCGACTATGTATTCCAAAACTCAATCTAATGTTATAAAAGCAATCGAGAAGCAGAGAATGTCTATTTCGGGCGTAGACAACAACGAAGAATTTATGAACTTAATTAAATATAACATGGCCTATCAAGTATCAGCTAAAGTAATGACTACTCTGGATAATATTTATGATATTACTATAAATCGTATGGGTAGCTGGTAGTAATTAACTAGCAATAATTAAAAGGGGGATATATCAAAATGAGCATGAGAATAACAAATAACATGATCCAGTATGGTACAGTGAATGCTTTATTCAATAACATGGATCAACTAGACAGATTATACACACAAATGAGTACATTAAAAAAAATAGAAAAGGCATCCGATGACCCGATTATAGCAGGTAGATCCTTAAAATTACGAATAGATGTAACAGAAGCGGAGCAGTACGAAAAAAATTCTAAAGAAGCTATGAGCTGGATGGAGATTTCCGATGGAGCCATTTCAAACATTGAAAATATTCTAAAAGAAGTAAAAACTAGATTAAACCAGGCCGCAACCGGTACTTTAACACAAGAAGATAAAGCGAAAGTTCAATCAGATATTACTCAGCTATCCGAACAAATAAAGGACGAATTAAACACTACTTATGCTGGTAGATTTATTTTTTCTGGTCACAAAATAGATCAACCCGTATATTTCGATGTAGATACGATCTTAGAAAAAGACGTTACCTCTGCCATAGACATAAGGGTAGCCAAAGATATGATCATCGGAAGCATGGGCATGACCCTAAACAGCCCCATGATAGTAGCCAGCGACACAACGATAGCTGGCCAATCATATCAGGCCGGAGACGAAGTTCCCGCTGGTACAATCTTACTTCAAGGCAATATCATCCCAGAAGGTACATTTATTCCAAAAGGAACAGAATTTAAAGAAGGAACCATCGTCACAGCCAGTACCGCAAACCCAGATGTGGCTGGAAATACAGTAGGTCAAGATATAAAATATGAAATAGGGGTTGGCATAGAATTAGAAATAAATGAAACTAGATTGAGTGATATCTTTGTTGGTAATTACGAAAAAGTTTTGGACAATATCAATGAAGCAATAGACACTGATGACGAAGAACGTTTATCTTCTTTAATCGAAAGTGTAGATGATACCAGAGAAGCTTTATCCGAAAGAATGGCTGACGGCGGTAGCAGACAAGTCAGGCTAGACTTAACCCAAAAAAGAATGGCCGAAGATCAAGTAACGTTTACTGAACTTCTTTCAGAAACCGAAGACGTGGATATAGAAGAGGTTTATGTAGAATTTAACTCTCAAATGATGGTTTATCAGAGTGCTCTAAAAGCTTCTGCTCAGGTTGTTATGAATACTTTGGCTGATTATATATAAAATCTCTCAGTCAGCTTTACTACTTTAAGGACGTATCTTACGTCCTTTTTTTCATGCCATAAAGTGTATAGTAGTCCATGTTTTTTGTTATACTAATAATAAATTTCTTAATTTCTAAAAGAAAGGACCCTGTTATGCAAAAAATAATTAGATTTAATAAAGGGATCTTAGGTTTTGAGCAATATAAAGATTATTTAATATTAGAAGATGAAAGTAATGGTCTATATTATCTTCAAGTTAAAGAAGAACCCAGAATAGAGTTTATTATATTAGAACCAAGTTTATTTAAAATTCATTATGATCCAGAAATTCATGAAGATTATTTTAATGATGTTCAAGCTACTTCAGTAGATGAATTAGTAATGTACGTTATTGTTAAATTAGCTAAAAATGAGAATGACATAACTGTTAACATGCAAGCACCTTTACTTATTAATGCAAATAAGCGTCTTGGTACACAAGTAATAGTCGAGGGTGATAAATATAAAACCCGTGAAAAACTTAAATATCTTTTAGGAGGGGTGCTATGCTAAGCTTAACGAGAAAAGTAAACGAAGCAATTGTTATTAATGACAATATAATCATAGAAGTTTTGGAGACCAGAGAAAGTAAGGTGAAATTAGGATTGAGTGCTCCTAAAAACATAAAAATATTACGAAAAGAAGTTTATGACGAAATAATCAAAAGTAATAAATCTTCTTCTATAAAAGAAAACACCGGATTAGATACACTCAAAAATTTATTAAAAAAAGAAGCATTGCAGTAGTTAAAAAAACTTCCAATGAAAAATTTACCAAATTAACTACCAAAAGTTTGGTAGTTTTTTTTGTATACAAATATAAATAAAATGGCGATAACTTAATTAGTACATATTCTATCGAAAAGCAAATAAATCAAATTTTAATTTATAGAAGGAGGGAGAAAGATGCAAAAAATAAAATTCAATAAATTTATCAAAGTTATAGCCACTTTATTTAGTTTAGTCTTAGCATTGTTTTTATTAGTATTACTGGATACAAAAACTTTTGCTGACACTACTACTCAGAAATTAAGAGAAAATGTCATACGATTTCATGTGTTAGCCAATAGTAATAGCTCAGAAGATCAACGGATAAAGGAGCAAATACGAGATGAAATAATTCGCTATATTCAGCCTATATTGCAACACATAGATTCGATAGAACAAAGTCGGATCACAATCTTAACCCACATGGACCGGATGCAAGCTCTAGCGGAAGAAGTAATTAAGCAAAATAACAGAACTGATCCGATAACAATTGAATTAGGTATTAGTAAATTTCCTACAAAAACATATGGTGATATACTTTTTCCGGCTGGTCAGTATGAAGCATGTAGAATATTAATCGGCCAAGCAGAAGGTAATAACTGGTGGTGCGTTTTGTTTCCACCTTTATGCTATGTAGATCTAGCAACTGGTGTCGAGTCAAACAGTGAATTGCTGTCTGATGCACAATATGATATAATAAAGTTTCAGGATAAAAAAACATTTCAAATAAGATTTAAATTATGGGAATGCTTAAAAGGAGTTTTTGATTAAATGATAAAAATAACAACAGCCGAGGGTACTATATCTATATTCAAAAAATACCCTATTGGAATGCTTAAAAGGAGTTTTTGATTAAATGATGAAAATAGCAACAGCCGAGGGTACTAAAACTATATTGGCAAAATACCCGTTTATGATGAAAAAAAAATATGGCCAAAATTTTTTAATAGATAGCCATGTATTGTCCAAAATAATAAATGCTGCAAACATAACTAAAACGGATTCTATTCTAGAAATTGGTCCAGGGATAGGCAGTCTTACTCAAGAACTTTTAGAGCATGCTAACGAAGTTATTGCAGTGGAAATAGATAAATCCTTAATCCCAATATTAGATGATCAATTCGGCCATTTTGAAAATTTTTCGCTTATAAATGATGATATTCTTAAGCTGAATTTACAGGATATCCTAAAGGATAAAAGTAGCATAAAAGTTGTGGCTAATTTACCTTATTATATAACCACTCCGATTATTATGGATTTACTAGAATCCAATTTACCTTTTGTCAGCATAATTGTTATGGTTCAGAAAGAGGTCGCCGACAGAATTGTGGCCAAGCCAGGCACGAAAGATTACGGTTCCATTTCAGCCAGTATAGCTTATTACGCTCAAACTAGGATTGTGGCTAATGTACCTCAGCATTCTTTTATGCCTCGTCCCAACGTTAACTCAGCTGTTATAGAATTATCTTTGTATAAAAATCCACCCGTGACGCTAAAGAATAAAGAATTATTTTTCAGAGTTATTAAGGCTGCCTTTTCGCAAAGAAGAAAAACTATCCTAAATACGCTCGCTAATAACTTTGATATAGATAAATCTTCTATAAAAGAGATTTTGGACTTGGCCAATATAGCTGAAAATGTTCGAGGTGAAACTTTAAGTATTATGAATTTTGCTGTACTAGCTAACTTAATTGCTGAAAGATAATGCAAATATCAAAAATATTTTAGACTTGGTCCATATAGCCTAAAATTTAAGTATTATGGATTTTGCTGTACTAGCTAACTTAATTTTTAAAAAGTGAGAAGTAACCTAATTCCATCCGTTGAGTAAAAATACAGCTCAAATTAGTAACTAAAACTTATAGGCATGCATTCTCCTTCCGTCAGCTAAAGCTGAGACCTTCCTCCCGGAGGAAGGCAAAGTTCAAGGACGAAGTGCAAAGTGCTTAACTCTCAAGTAATGCAAAAAAAATTTCTACACTAAATCTTTAAATATTAACGGATTCATGATTTTATATATACGGATGTGTTCTACTCACTAAAGAAACTCATATATATGTAATATTAAGTCATTATTCTGAAAAGGAGAGCGAGTTTATGTCCGCAAATACTTTTATTAATTTAGAAGAAAATACTAGTGGTTATTCTAATAACGGAAAACTGCTAACAGGTCATGCAACAATAGGTATGCCTGGTCGTGTCAAAGTATATTTAGACAATTTAAAGGACCCAGAAGGTAAAAATTATGTTTGTTATCTTATGAGTAAAGCACAAAATAAAGCTGTAAGATTAGGGGAACTAAATAGCCCAGGTACAAACAAACAATCTACCTTTAAGATTAATTTAAAAAATATTGACGAAAAAGGTTTATCCCAAAAAGATATTGATGGAATTGCTATTGTCCAAGAAGGAGTTAGTATTGGAAATACACCAATCATTCTTAAAGGATTCGATGGCCCTACATATGCACCATCCCCTTTAATTCAACGTGCCTTACCTAGGCCGATTGAAGATTATAGAAAACCCATTCCATTAAAGTCAACCGAAAAAGTTGCGGTGGAAAATAAATCTGAAAATCAGCCTAATAATCAGCTTGTGAATAAATCTGAAAATCAGCCTGATAATCAGTTTGTGAATAAATCTGAAAATCAGCCTGATAATCAGTTTGTGAATACATCTGAAAATCAGCCTGATAATCAGTTTGTGAATAAATCTGAAAATCAGCCTGATAATCAGTTTGTGAATAAATCTGAAAATCAGCCTGATAATCAGTTTGTAAATAAATTTGAAAATCAGCCTGATAATCAGTTTATGAATAAATCTGAAAATCAACTAGAACATAAAATAGAAAATAAAGTAGAACATGCCATAGACTCTGCATCTAATAACGTTCATTCGGCTATTAAAGAAGTGGATAATATTTTAGGAATAAAACAAGCTGACAAAAATTGGGAAAATGCTATATCCAAAGGTGTAGATGTAGCTATTAAGGAGATGGATAACAATTCTGATAACATAGTAAAGGATATAAAAACTACGTTAGCATCTGAAATGCATAATATGGATAAAAATGAAACAATAAAAGTTTTAGACATAAAAAATTTAGTTGAAGATGCTATTCAAAAAAGTATCCAAGATATACTTAGTAGTAAACAACCAAATAAATTAACAGACCTTATTACTAAAATTATAAACGATGTTGTATGTGATCAGAATTTTTCTTGCCCAGTACCAAATCCAGACACTCCTCCTAAAGAAAATGAAAGTGGAGACAAACCTACAATTTTGCC
The DNA here is from genome assembly GCA_002007295.1 of Candidatus Epulonipiscioides saccharophilum. Taxonomy (GTDB): domain Bacteria; phylum Bacillota; class Clostridia; order Lachnospirales; family Cellulosilyticaceae; genus Epulonipiscioides; species Epulonipiscioides saccharophilum. The sequence continues at coordinate 30,226 of LNZM01000127.1, forward strand.
AGTATTTCCGGCTATACCAGATCAGAATACTCAACTTCAAGGACAAATATTGACCCAAGTCCTTATAATTCTTAAAAAATTGAAGTTCTTCGAAATTGCTGGTAACGTTGCTGATGGCCAAATCAACAATGTATTATCCATTCTTAATAAAGTAAAAGACTTAATTATCCATGATTCTATTCTTTCTAAATTAAATATTCCAGGCTGGCGAGAAGAGTTAGCTTCCTCTTTATCCGAAGAAAATTCGATAGATCCAACAATAAAAGCATTACCTCTTGAAAAACAAATTCTATTCTATGTGAAAGAAATTTTAAATGAAGTGAACTCAATTGAAATCACCGCTAACGATGCTACATTTAAGTTGGACGATGTCATTTCCGTATTGACTCAATTAGAAGATTTTATCTTGGTTAATAAAGATAATAAAATACCTATTGTGCCTGCTAATCAAAATGTTGCTAAAATGATTTCTAAATATCCAGATATGAGAGATCCCGAAGTAAATCCTGAATTGTCAGTTCCAGAACAAACTTTAGATTATTTAAAGCAAATTACCACAAAATTGTCCAATTTAATTAGCACCGTATCTAATACTAGCAACAAAATGGATACTATTCTTTTCATTGTTTCTAAGTTAGAAGATACTATTTTGGGCGGAAAACCTTCTATTCTTGCTACTCCACAAACTGCTCAGGCTAAAGCTTCACCATTAAAACCATTGCCTGAATATGATTTTATACCGAATGATAAGGCTTCTATTGAACTGCAAATCTGGAACTATGTTAAACATATAACTGATAATTTAGAAAACTTTGAGATTGTAGCTACAAACTCTAAGTATAAATTAGCTGACATCGTCGCCGTTGCAAATAAAATAGAAGATTTGATGATTGGTATTAAAATGAAATATGTTATACCTGCTGAATCATCCGAATCGGAGAAAACCGTACCGTTAATGTCAACCGCTGTAAAAGCGAAAGAACCTGAACCTATGCTAGCGCCAACTTCTGTACACTCAGATAATCAATTGGAAGATCAAATATTAGGGTATATCAGCCATATTAGTCAAAAACTAAAATCCTTAGATCTACCGTCCGAGTATAATTTAAAAGATTTATCACATGCTGTGGACAAAGTAGAAGGCTTGCTGAAGAATAAATTTTCACTCCATAATACCCATCGTTCATCCGAAAATAAAGAGAGCGATTCTTTAAATGAAATCTGGGATTATGTTAACGTAATTGTTCAGGAATTGACCATTTTGGAGCAAAGCGCAACAAGTACGAATGAAAAGATAGATGAAATAATAGATGTTGTAAGCCGAACTCAGGATTTGCTAGCCGGAACAAACAAATATCAAAAACCAGTACCAAAACCAGTTTCAAGGCCGATGCCGGCAATGTCTGTTGATCCTACGTTACCTATCAAGAACCAAATTTTACTCTATGTTAAGCAAGTAGCAAAAAGATTAGACTTATTTGAGTACTCAGTTATGCAGGCTAACTTAAAAATGGATAAAATACTTGATATAACTAAAAAAATTGAAGAGTTGGCAAAACCAAAAGCAAATCCTATGCCATCCGCTACACCAAAACCCAAGCATGAAAATGTAACGCAATCAAAAAGTGTCACCGTAATGCCAATGGTTGATCTTCAAGAAACTGTAGCGCCCAGTTTTAATTCCACTGCTCATCAACAAAAACAGGTCATTACTTCGATGACTTCTCTGGAGCCTGCGAAGCAAATTATTCCAATGACTCCTTTAGAGCCTGCGAAGCAAGTTGCTCCAATGACTCCTTTAGAGCCTGCGAAGCAAGTTGCTCCAATGACTCCTTTAGAGCCTGCGAAACAAGTTGCTCCAATGACTCCTTTAGAGCCTGCGAAACAAGTTGCTCCAATGACTCCTTTAGAGCCTGCGAAACAAGTTGCTCCAATGACTCCTTTAGAGCCTGCGAAGCAAGTTGCTCCAAT